>NZ_JAYGIF010000096.1:0-76838 GCF_034931345.1 Pseudanabaena sp. CCNP1317
CTGCGATCCAAGGACGCATACCGAGGCGGTAAGACAATTCCCATTCACGTCCCATGTAGCAGAAAATGCCGAGCAAGAAGTGGAATACTACCAATTGGTAAGGACCACCGTTGTATAGCCATTCGTCGAGGCTATCTGCTTCCCAAATGGGGTAAAAGTGCAGGCCAATCGCGTTTGAAGAGGGTACGACTGCGCCAGAAATCATGTTGTTTCCGAATAGCAAGCTGCCTGCTACTGGTTCGCGGATTCCGTCGATATCGACTGGAGGTGCGCCAACGAAGGCGATGATGAAGCAAATGGTGGCGGAGAGTAAGCAAGGGATCATGATTACGCCGAACCAACCTACATAGAGGCGGTTGTCGGTGCTGGTAATCCAATTGCAAAACTGATCCCAGATGGAAGCGCTTTCGCGTCTTTGTACTGCTGTGGTCATTTTTGTAATTTTTGTTTTAGCTTTATTTTTGATAAGCATTTACTGCTTATGTAAACTACTTTATCAAATTGTTAAGATTTGTCAATAATTCTTTCGGTAGAGTCGTGATTACCGATCCAAATAAAAAGGGAGGTGCGTTACACCTCCCTTTTTATTTGGTTTTGATTTATTCGTAAACCCAAGCGGTTAAGTTTGGTTGCCACTCGACTAATTCTTCAGGCTTAAACCAAAGATTAATCTCGGTTTGAGCAGTTTCGATCGCATCGGAACCATGAATAATGTTACGTCCAATATTTACGCCAAAGTCTCCACGAATAGTACCTGGTTCCGCAGTAAGAGGATTAGTTGCACCGATAATCTTGCGTGCTGAAGCAACTACACCGTCGCCTTCCCATACCATGGCGACTACTGGCCCTGAGGTAATAAAGTCAACTAGACCAGCAAAGAATGGTCTTTCCTTATGAACTGCATAGTGGCTTTCGGCTAGTTCGCGGGTTGGTTGCAACAATTTCAGTCCGACGAGCTTAAAGCCTTTAGTCTCATAACGACGGATAATTTCTCCGATTAGGTGACGTTGCACGCCATCGGGCTTGACTGCCAAAAAAGTACGTTCCATGATCTCTGTAAAAATATTCCTAGGAGTATTAAGCAATTGTAAAGAAGTTTACAGAAAGCATTATTTCATTTAAGGAACGCAAATGAAATAAAGAACCATTTTTTTCAGCAATTCTCATTATGAAACCGATTTTGGTGTTTCCAGCGCCGAAGGCGCTGGAAACACCAAAATCGGTTTTTTGAAAGCCCGCCAACGGCGGGCTTTCAAAAAACCGATTTTTATAATGAGAATTACCAACCATTTTCCAAGAGAAATGCTGGAGTTATGGCAGGAGCAGCGAGATTGTGTGGAGTCATATGACTTGACTTAAGAAATTTCTCCACATATTTACCCAGCAAATCACCCTCTAAATGCACTGAACTACCTATATCCAGATATTTCAAAGTGGTGTTGTCATAAGTATGGGGGATGACAGCTACCCGAAAATTTGAGCCTGAATCATTGCAGTAGGAAATCGTCAGGCTAATCCCATTAATCGTAATACTGCCTTTAAAGACAACGTAACGCGCCACTTCAGGAATAGCTTCAAAGCTTAACTCCCATGAATTTCCAACTAAGGCGCGATCGCTTAATTTCCCCACCCCATCGATATGCCCAGACACAAAATGTCCACCAATGCGATCGCCCACTGCTAGAGCCATTTCTAAATTGACATACTTTAATTTGCGATCGCCTAAATTAGTTCTTCCTAAAGTTTCAGGTGAGACATCAGCCACAAAGTTGGTCTCAGAGACATGCGTTGCAGTCAGACATACACCATTGACAGCAACACTATCGCCGATCGCAATTTTGGCAACGATGTCAGGACAATGAATGACCAGACGCGCATGATCGCGTTGCTCAATAAGTCCGATAGTTTGAATGAGTCCTGTAAACATAGGTTTTAGTTTACGACAGGGAGCGCAAAGCGCTATCTGTAGCGAGATCTGTTATGAGAGAAGTCAACTTATCAATGGTACGTGCAGCTTGTTTCGCTGGATTAGTCGTAGGTTGGCGATCGCGATCTAGCCAGAATGCTGTAATTCCCGCATTAGTCGCCCCCAGATAATCTTCACCAAAACTATCGCCAATATGCCATGCCAAATTAGGCGATCGCTCAATTTGATGTTTAGCTAGCGCCGCTTCAAATATTAAGGAATCGGGTTTAGCAGCCCCAATCTCAGTAGATATGGTGATCGAAGTGAAGTAATCTTCTAGCCTCAACGCTTTCATGACTGAGTAGATCCGACTATCAAAATTTGATAAGACACCCAAAGTAATGTCCTGCTTTTTCCATGTATCCAAGGCTAGCCAAGTATCTTCGTAAATAAACCAAGGCTCAGCCGTAGCAAAGTAGGCATATAGGCTTTTAAAGAATGTCTCGAAATCTAAAAATTTTGTTAAATCACCTGTTTGGCTAAAGGTCTGCTCAGCAAGCGATCGCCACCATTGATATTCAGCGAGGGGGATGTCAGACTGGGGCAAATCTGGAAAAGCGATCTTGGGTGCGGCTTGAAAAGCTTGGTAAAAAGCACGGTTAATTAACTGAGGATCGAGGCTAACATTAAAATCTGTGGCAATTTTGGCATATTGTTCACCAACGCTACCTTTCACTCCAAACAGAGTACCAACTGCATCTACAAAAATAACCTGAGGCGATCGCATTGTATTTCGGGGAAATTACTGAGATAAACTATTGAATGTACTGATACAATGACTGCCAAATCTTGTAAAAACTGACTCTATTATTATATTAAAACTACATTTATTATGACAGATGTTCAGTTTCTAATGATGAGATGGTTGGATTAAGGAGTACTTTTATGCATATATCTCAACTTGGCAAATTAATTCTATTGACATTGATTGCTTATACTCCTTTACCCGCTTGGGCGCAGAATACTACAATTGAAAAGCCATCTGCATCAGAGTCGTCAAATTCTAATCTCAAACCATTAGTTAATCTTAATGGTGGTAAACAGACTTTAAGTGTTAGTGAATCTCAAGACACATTTCGCTACACTCTAGGCGCAGGAGACAATATCAGAATTGAAGTTTTTAATGTGCCAGAGCTATCTGGAACTCAAACGATCGCTCCTGATGGAACGATTAATGTCTCCTTAATTGGGGCAGTCAAGCTAGAAGGATTAGGACTAGATGAAGCCAACGCTTTACTACGCGAGAAACTAAACCCTTTTCTAGTGCGTAATATTGTCAATATATCCTTGATTTCTCCCCGTCCCCTAAATATTGCGATCGTGGGCGAAGTAAACCGTCCCGGACCCCGTTTCTTAACCTATGTAGGAACTGCGGGTTTAGGAAGTAATGCCGCTACGTTAACTAGAGCATTGGAATCTGCTTCAGGAATTACCTCAAGAGCAGATATTAGTAACATTCAAATTTCACGTCGTGATGGGACTCTAGGTCGCCGCATCATTAAAGTCAATCTCCAAGACCTACTAGAGAAAGGTGATATTAGCCAAGATATTCGTATTCTTGACGGTGATTCAATTCTTGTACCGCCATTTTCTGAAGCAAGTGCATCCCAAACTCGAACTGTTAGCAACTCTACTTTTTCCCCTGATACGTTTACGATTCAAGTCGCGATCGTCGGTGAAGTTAATCGAGTTGGCCCACAAACTCTTGTTTACTCTAGAAATGGCGTTGTTCCCACTGGGCTTACAGGGGAAACTACATCGGCTGGCACTGCATCAGGCGGAGGTCCAGTTACCCTCAGTCGCGCCTTACAAGCGGCAAATGGGGTAACTGAAGTTGCCGATATTCGTAATGTCCAGATTTCCCGTTTGAATGATAAGGGGCAACGCACAATTGTTAAAGCAAACTTGCTGGATTTGATTACCAAAGCCGATCTCAGTCAAGATATTACTTTAACTGACGGTGATCTAATTACTGTACCTCGACTAGAGAAAACAAATCCTGCTGATTATCAACAAATTGCTAAGGCAACTTTTTCGCCTACAGTAATTACTGTACAAGTAGTTGGAGAAGCGGTTCGACCAGGACCGTTACAACTGAGACCCAATAGTTCGTTTACCGAAGCTATTTCCTTTGCAGGGGGTCTGACGAATGATGCTGATTGGCGAGCCGTTGAGCTTTATCGGGTCAATCCCGATGGTTCGATTATGCGCCGCAATCTAGTTGCTGATTTGAATCTTCCATTAAGTGAAGAGTCGAATCCAGGATTACGCGATCGCGATGTAATTGTGGTTCGCCCCTCCTTTGGAGCAGGCATTCTCAACTCAGCTACTAGATTTCTCGGAAACATTGTTGCTCCTTTCACATTAATTGATAACCTCTTTAGAAGATAAACATGAAAATTGTAGTTACTGGTGGTGCAGGTTTTATAGGATCACACTTAGTTGATCGACTGATGAATTCTGGGCATGAAGTTATTTGCATTGACAATCTATATACAGGGCGAAAATCAAATAATGCTCAATGGAGCGAAAACCCGAATTTTCAATTCATTGAGCATGATGTTGTTAATTCGATCGAGATTGATAATATTGATCAAATCTATCACCTTGCTTGCCCAGCTTCACCTGTGCATTATCAATCCGATCCCATTAAAACCGCTAAAACCAACTTTTTAGGAACTCTAAATATGTTGGAATTAGCAAAGAAATCTAAAGCACGGATTTTGCTAGCATCAACTTCAGAAGTATATGGTGATCCTCTAATTCATCCACAGGTCGAAAGCTATTGGGGAAATGTCAACTGTACAGGTATTCGTAGCTGCTACGATGAAGGGAAACGCATTTCCGAGACCATAACTTTTGACTACCACCGTCAGTTCAATGTTGAGGTGCGCGTTGCGCGAATTTTCAACACCCACGGGGAGCGAATGCTAGAAAATGACGGGCGTGTAGTTAGTAATTTTGTGGTTCAAGCCCTTAAAGGAATTCCTCTGACCGTCTATGGAGATGGCGCTCAAACCCGTAGCTTCTGCTATGTCTCAGATCTTGTTGAAGGATTGATGCGTCTGATGAATGGAAGTTATATTGGACCTGTTAATTTGGGCAATCCTGGGGAATATACAATTTTACAATTGGCTCAAACTATTCAGCACATGATTGATCCCACGACAGAATTGATTTTTAAGCCTTTACCTCAAGATGATCCCCAACGTCGTCAGCCTGACATCTCGCAAGCAAAGGTTCATTTAGATTGGGAGCCAAAAGTTCCCTTAAAAGAGGGACTTTTGAAGACGATCGCTTATTTCCGCGATTATCTCAATACCAATCAATTATAAAATCCCAACTCAATTTTATAGGCTCTGCTAATCAAACTGAGTTTTGCTTCTGAACAGTCAAAAGTTATAGGTAATAGAACATGCGTGTTTGTGTAATTGGAACTGGTTATGTGGGTTTAGTCACTGGTGCTTGTCTTGCCTATATTGGTCATGACGTGATTTGTGTCGATAATAACGAAGAAAAAGTCAAACTGATGAAATCAGGGCAATCGCCAATCCATGAGCCGGGATTGCCTGAAGTGATCGCTGAGTCAATTCGTCAAGGGAAAATCGAATTTACAACGGATATTGCGGCAGGTGTACAGCATGGTGAGATTTTATTTATTGCCGTGGGTACGCCATCTCTGGCTGATGGACGTAGTGATATGCGCTATGTAGAAGCCGTTGCCCGCAGCATTGGCGAAAGTCTCACGGAAGGATATCGTGTAATCGTGAATAAGTCCACAGTGCCGATTGGTTCTGGTGACTGGGTACGCATGATCGTAATGGATGGAATGTCGGGCAAGAGCAATATCGATCAGATTCAGTTTGATGTGGTGAGTAACCCTGAATTTCTGCGTGAGGGTGTCGCAGTTTTTGATACCTTCAATCCCGATCGCATTGTAGTTGGTAGTGGTAGCGATCGCGCTCTGAAGTTGATGCAAGAGCTTTATCAACCAATTATTGATCGTTCTTTTGCCGAAGACAAAACTTTGCCGCCAGTGCCTGTGGTTGTTACTGATCTGAACTCTGCGGAGATGATTAAATATGCTGCGAATGCATTTCTCGCCACTAAGATCAGTTTTGTGAATGAAGTTGCAAATATCTGCGATCGCGTCGGTGCAGATGTAAAGGAAGTTGCTAAGGGAATTGGATTAGATTCGCGCATTGGCTCTAAATTCTTACAAGCAGGGATTGGCTGGGGCGGCTCCTGCTTTGGCAAAGATGTTTCGGCTCTAATTTATACTGCCGAGGACTATGGATACTCCACAGAGATTTTAAAAGCTTGTGTACGGGTGAATGAATTGCAGCGGACTTTAGTCGTGGAGAAGTTGCAGCAAGCCCTGAAAATTCTCAAGGGTAAAACCATTGGTTTATTGGGCATGACCTTTAAGCCTGATACTGATGATATGCGTGATGCACCTGCTTTAACTTTAATTGATCAGCTCAGCCGTTTGGGAGCCAGAGTTAAAGCCTACGATCCCCTAGTTTCTCAATCGGGATTGCGTCAAGGTTTTTCTAATGTGATTGTCGAAACCGATCTAGAGCGTCTAGCCGATGGCTGTGATGCGGTGGTTTTGGTAACAGATTGGCAAGAATTCTTGGCGATCGACTATGCCAAAATGTTGACACTGATGGCGCACCCCGTCATTATCGATGCTCGTAACTTCCTTGATGGCAAGGAGCTAAAAGCGTTGGGATATCATTATATTGGTATTGGGCGATAATTTTTTCCTTTCTAGGGTGTGTGAAAATGCACCCTAGAAAGAGCATAAAAGCCTTTAACGTTTATATTCTTTAGTCAGGAGATCAAGCTATGTCTAAATCTAAAAAAGATAAAGGCGGTAAGTCCAAAAAATCGAAAATTAAAATCGAAGAGACTTTAGTTGATTCAGATTTAGGCGATCGCTCCGAAGATATGACTGATGATGGATTGAATGCTAAATCAACTGACTTGCCCAGACTGTCGAAGAAAAGTTATGAAAAGGAACTAAAGCACATACAAGTTGAACTTGTTAAACTGCAAGAATGGGTCAAACATCAAGGGCTGAAAGTAGTTGTTGTGTTTGAAGGAAGAGATGCTGCTGGTAAGGGTGGTGCTATCAAAAGTATTACTCAATCTCTAAATCCGCGTATTTGTCGAATTGTTGCGCTGGGTAAACCTTCAGATCAAGAGCGTACTCAGTGGTATTTTCAGCGCTACGCAGCCGAATTACCTGCGGCGGGTGAGATTGTGCTATTTGATCGCAGTTGGTACAACCGTGCAGGTGTCGAACATGTGATGGGCTATTGTACCCATGAGGAGTATGTGGAGTTTTTGCGTTCCTGTCCTGAGTTTGAAAATATGCTTCAGCGATCGGGAATTATTTTGATTAAATATTGGTTTTCAGTCAATGATACTGAACAGGAAAACCGCTTTCAAGATCGGATTAAAGATCCCCGCAAGCGTTGGAAGTTTAGTCCCATGGATTTAGAGGCAAGGACTAGATGGGTGGAATATTCTAAAGCGAAGGATGACATGTTTAATGCCACCGATACTGAGCTATCTCCTTGGTATGTGATTGATGGCGATGATAAGCGGAGGGCGCGTCTCAACTGTGTTAATCATTTATTAGCCAAAATCCCCTATGAGGACGTTCTGCCCAAGCCTTTTGACTTGCCTCCTTTACAAAACAAAATGGTCTATGTTCGCCCTCCAATGCATTTACAGAAATTTATTCCCGATGTAACAGCCCATTTAAAATAAAAAAAGCGGTGCTTTGCACCGCTTTTTTTTATTATGACATCCGACAAAATTGACCTGAATGTAATTTAATTTCCCCAAAATCAGGAATCCAGGCCGCCCAATGTCCGTCAGGATATTGACACATCAACAAGGCTTCATCGTAACAATTAGGAGTCGGCGGCTCTAACAAAGTTACCCAAGTAGAAGGCATAGGGGTAAGGCACTGAGGAGCAGAGTTGTGACGAATATTTTTAGTTGTTTGGACTGTGCGTTGACGTGTGGTGGTTTTCATAGCTTTCTTTCTGAAATTTTTCGAGTAACTTTATCAATCAACTTTTAAAGCAATTTTTTATACTGCACGTTTTACGAGTAACAAACAAAGTATGTTATGAAACTATTATATATGCAAATTTTAGTATTAAAAGATACAGAAATATTATTAAAAGTTAAAGCTTTAACCAAAAACAGAGAGGCAGCGCAAAGTGTTGCCTCTCTGTTTTTGGTTTTTACAGAGGATGTAAAGTGTTTTTGATCGAAATTAGGGTTTTATTAGTGGCAAAATACGGTTAAAATCTTGCCCTAGTTTGTGAATTTCTGGTGGACTGAATGCGCGATCGCCATTATTGGCAAGAAATGACTAGCAAGCCTTGGTGGATCTACTTGGGCATGGTGTTTGTGGCGATCGCAATCATCTATTGCTTAATTTTAGGAAGGATTGCACCTGCACAAGCCCAGTCCGTAGAGGAGTTAAAAAACTATCAAAACTTTGTCGATCAACAGCGTCAAATCATCCAGAAGCAACAGGAACAAATTAACGCACTCACTAAACCTGCCCAATCTCGACTTGATGCTCTAAGAAGGAATGTGCGGGTAACTGATACTCAAATTAAAGACAATGAGAAAAAAATTCGTCAGGCAAGAGAGCAACTCCAAAAACTCAGCACTAAACTACAAGAACTAGAATATGACCTCAATAAAAGACGGGGTACAACTACGGCGCGATTGCGCTATTTGCAGAGGCAACAACTACAGCGTTGGTGGGTAACTCTGCTCAGCAGTCAAGATCTCAATCAATTTGCCGATCGCCGTCGTCAAATTGAACGTATTTATGACAGAGATCGGAAGCTACTTGCAGATTTGACCCAAAGATCTAATCAGGTTGAAAAGCAGCGTAATCAAATCACTGCTCAAAGAAATGAGGTGGAACTATTAACTCAAAAGCTGAAATACCAAAAAGCCAATATTGAAGCCGAGGTGGTCGCGCAACAAAATACAATCGAACGACTTAAGAGCGATAATCAAGCCTTATCTCAAGCTGAAGATCGTCTTGCGGAAGATTCACGCCGTTTATCACAAATTATTTTGGCAAAAGTTCAGCCTTACGATGGACTAATACTCCCTCCTGGAACTGGACAGCTAATGTATCCCACGATTGGGCCAGTTACGAGTAACTTTGGCTGGCGTATACATCCCATTCTGGGTACTGAGCGCTTTCACGCAGGCATTGACTTTGGTGCGGATTACGGCAGTCTTATCTATGCTAGTGAGCAGGGGCGAGTGATTTATGCTGACTGGTATGGAGGCTATGGTAATGCTGTGATTATTGATCATGGCAATGGTATGACTACACTTTACGCCCATTGTAGTGAGTTATATGTCAAGGATGGAGATGTCGTTGCAAAAGGACAACCGATCGCTGCTGTTGGTTCGACAGGCTTTTCAACGGGGCCACATTTGCACTTTGAGTTACGAGCTAATGGTGAGCCTATTGATCCCGCTGCATATTTATAAAAAAATCAAAAAAGACGGCGCGTAGCGCCGTCTTTTTTACCAAACATCTTTTACCAAACATCTGGCAAAATCGCATCTTGAAAGTCAGTAGTTTCAGTACTTGCGCCACTAAAGTTCGCTTTACTAAGATTGGCACTAGTAAACTCAGCCCGATTGAGATCGGCACGACTTAAATCGGCTCCAATAAAATAGGCTTCACTACAATTTGTCCCGCGTAGATCCGCTCCTATGAGATCGCAGCCACAGAGATTAGCCCGATAAAGGTTTGCCCCAATTAAA
This sequence comes from Pseudanabaena sp. CCNP1317, assembly GCF_034931345.1. Classification (NCBI taxonomy): domain Bacteria; kingdom Bacillati; phylum Cyanobacteriota; class Cyanophyceae; order Pseudanabaenales; family Pseudanabaenaceae; genus Pseudanabaena; species Pseudanabaena sp. CCNP1317. The sequence goes on from NZ_JAYGIF010000096.1 coordinate 9,797, forward strand.
TTTGCCCTAGATAGATTTGACTCACTTAAGTCAATATCTACTAGAGTTGCACCAATCAGATCTGTACCAACCAATGTCGAAACATTGAGATTGCTATGGGAGAGATCGGCTTCGCTCAAATTAGCACGACTAAAATCAGTGCCTGCAAGATTAGCTTCCCTTATCTCAGCTCGGCTTAAATTTGATCCAATGAGAATTGCGCCAACCATGCTAGCTCCATTCAAGCTAGACATATTGAGCTTAGTGGTTGATAGATCGGCGAGATCAAGTTTAGCCAAACGCAGATTGGAGCCGCGAAGATCTGCACCACTTAAATTGGCTTGACTAAGATTAGCTTCACTCAAACAAACCATACTCATATGGGAAGCGCTCAGATTTGCTTGTTTGAGTTCGATCCCCCTAAGATTAGCCATACTTAAGTCTGCCCCGCGCAAGTTAGCCGATGATAGATTTACGTTATGCAACTTTGCCCCACGCAAGTTAACCATACTCAGGTCGATCCCTGTCAGGTTGAGTCCCTCTAGCTGAATTTCACTCAGATCAACACCACGCATATCAGGGGCGGATTCTCTCCACTCGTTCCAGATATCCACGCCTTGATGAAGCAGTTTTATAAATTCTTCTTTCGCCACAGTTACTTTTGCTTGTACATTTAGTACAGTTTCAGGTTAATAAATTTAAAGAGAACATATTTCGTAAGAGCTGCGAAGCAGCTATCACTAAATATGTTGTCAACGTTAATATTTTCGTTCTTGGGGAGTAAAACGATCGCGATCAAGCAATTGTAAACTCATATCAACTGCACGATCGCTAGTCTTTACATTACCACTTTCCAGATAGCCGAGGGTATGTTTGAGATAATTTGCATCATCACGTTGAGGGTAGTCTTCACGGGAATGTGCGCCACGACTTTCTTGACGTGATAATGCACTAGACATAATGATCTCACCTACCGTGAGCAAGCTTTTTAATTCGATCGCTTGCATGAGTTCCATATTAAATACAGAACTGCGATCATCCACCAGTAAGTCTTGGTCGTAGCGATCGCGGATAGTTTGTAATTTTTGCAAACCATCCTTTAAACGTTGATCATCCCGAAAGATGCCACAATGCTCAGTCATTGTGTCTTGTAATTGTTGGCGAATATCGGCAATGCGCGAATTACCCTGTTTCGATAATACGCCTTTTAACTTAGCTTCGGCTTCATTGAGATAAGGACGAGGATCAACCTTGGGCATGACGCGATCGCTAACATACGCCCCCAGTTTTTCTCCCGCACGTTTGCCAAAGACCACGCACTCTAACAGCGAATTTGCCCCTAAACGGTTTGCGCCATGAACGGATACACAGGCACATTCACCTGCGGCAAAAAATCCTGCGATCGCTTTGCTATCCGTACCAATTACTTGACAGTCAATATTTGTGGGAATGCCTCCCATAGAGTAATGCGCGGTCGGACGGACGGGTAAGGGATGATCGATGCAGTCCACACCTGCTAGGCGTAAACCCTCTTCACGGGCAAAGGGAATCCGACTTAAGATTTTCTCCTTTCCTAAATGACGCACATCTAAATGCACATAGTTACCACCATTGATCCCACGCCCTTCCATAATTTCACAGGCAATATTGCGCGAGGTGATATCACGGGGTGAGAGTTCCATCCGATTCTTGCTGATCGGATAATTTGCCATAAAGCGATCGCCTAAATTATTAATTAAATAGGCTCCTTCCCCACGTACTGCCTCAGAAATCAGTACGCCCACTGGATATAGTCCCGTAGGATGGAACTGCACAAATTCCATATCTTGCAATGGCAAGCCAATATTTGCGGTCAAACATAAGCCATCACCCGTTGAAGCCAAATCATTAGAAGTAGTATTAAAAACCCGTCCATAGCCACCTGTGGCTAGCAATACAGCTTTAGCACGAAATACTTCAATCTCCGAAGTTTCCAAACTATACGCGACAACGCCTTTTACCTCTTTGCCATTTGAGCCATCTTCGTAAATTAACTGCATGACGTACCATTCTTGATAAATCGTGCCGCCCAATCGCTTGAGGTTCATCACTAATTCATGCAGAATCGCATGTCCAGTTTTATCAGCAGCATAGCAAGCGCGACTATAGGTGTGTCCGCCAAAGGGTCGTTGAGCAATCCGTCCATCTTCAGCACGGGAGAATAAAACTCCTAAATGCTCTAAATCAATAATTACTTCGGGAGCCGATCGAGTCAAAACCTGTACCGCATTCTGATCGGCAAGATAGTCGGAGCCTTTGATGGTGTCAAAAGCATGGGTGAGCCAGTCGTCATTATCGACATTTTTTAGTGATGCGGCTATGCCTCCCTGTGCAGCGACGGAATGCGATCGAATCGGATGTACTTTAGAAACGAGTCCCACACTGAGATGGGGATAATTTTGGGCGACAGCTAGTGCGGCTCTAGAACCTGCTAATCCTCCACCAATAATCAATACATCATGCTCAATCATCGAACTCACTTCCTCTTACATACGTTCTAGAGTTTTACCGCCGATATCTCGATCGCCGAACTATACAGCAATTATCGCTCAAACAAACCACCAGAGATTTTTTGAGAGTGTGGCTTAGCCACACTCTCAAAAAATCACTTCCTTGGTTACTGCAATTACTGATCAAACGAACCACAATAAAATTTTTGAAAGCGTTACAAAGCAACGCTTTCAAAAATTTTATTGGTTTGGGTTTGAGCGCAAAGCGCTGTAAATAGTAAAACCCTATGCTTTAGCAATCACAAATATGCCGACAGCTATCATTACTCCACCAGCAGCTATGTTAATTTTGGTTTTGATTTTAGAACTAGCGATCGCACTCACTTTATCTGCCATTAGTACATACATAAGCTTCACACCACCTACGGCTAATGTGGCAACTAAGATAATAGCGATCTTATCTAAATAGGATATTTTCGAGATGTCAATAAAAGCTGGCAGAAAGCCAAGATAGAATAACGTCGCTTTTTGGTCACCTAAAGTAATCACTAACCCAGTAACAAAACTAGAAAACAATGAAGACGTTACAGGCTGATCAGTTTTAATTTCTTGTGCTTTTGACTTACATAGACTGATTCCTAGCCATATCAAATAAGCCCCACCAAGGTATTTGATCAAAATAAAGAGGCTGCCCATAGTTTCAGAAAGAAATGACAAGCCCCAAATGGCAATCAGTATGAGAATGATATCTCCCGTCACTATGCCGATGGTTGTGAATACGCCGTGAATAAATCCATAGGTAGCTGCTCTCGTGGTTACAGTTAACACACTAAGACTAGGAATCACAGCCAGTATGACCATGGAGATGAATAGGGAAACAATATTGCTAAATGTCATCATAGGAAACCGCTTAAAGATTTGCAGTGAAATGAACCTTAGAAACTGTCTAGATCCCCTCAGCTACACTTAAAAATGCGGAAAATTAAGCCCTTGCTCATCTCATCTTGTGACAAAATGTGCTGAGTTAGTTTACAAAAAATAACTATGTCTGATATCACAGCCTCTGAAATTTTGCAAAATCGTCTCAGCTATCAAGGTAGCAAATTTTCCTTTCATGTTGATCGCATCAAATTACCGCATGGCGTAACAGGTGAGTATTCATATATTAAACATCCAGGGGCAGGACTGGCGGTTCCTGTGACAGACGATGGCAAATTTGTATTAGTTAAGCAATATCGGTTTGCAATTCAGCGCTATTTATTAGAGTTTCCTGCTGGCACTTTAGAAGTTGGGGAAGATCATGGTGTAACAATCAAGCGCGAAATTGAAGAAGAAACAGGCTATCGAGCTAGCCAATGGCAATATTTAGGAGGCTTCTATATTTGCCCAGGTTATTCTGATGAGATTATTCATGCATATCTGGCTCAAGGGCTGGAGAAGCTAGAACATCCTCCTGCTCAAGATGAAGATGAAGAGATAGAAGTTGTGTTATTGAGTCGTGAAGAGATAGAAGCGTTATTGCGATCGCAGAGTGCCGATACTAGTCTGGATGCCAAATCAATCACTGCATTTCATCTGGCTTTGCAAGCTTTATAAACAATAAAAAACGGCGCTTTGCGCCGTTTTTTATTGTTTATAAAGCTGCTTCTTTTTTGAGTTTGTCGCGATCGCTTATCTTTGTATTCGGTGTCTGAAGAGCAAAGTAGAGCTTGTTCAAAGCACTGAGATAGGCTCTTGCTGAGGCAACAATAATATCGGTGTTTGCCGAATGTCCAGAAAGAGTACCAACATCAGGATGCTTGAGTCGAATTGTAACTTCGCCAAGAGCATCAATACCTGCAGTAACAGACTGCACTGAGTACTCGATCAATTGATTTGGGACATTTACAATGCGATTAATCGCTTTGTAAATCGCATCAACAGGACCAGTTCCCACTGATGCATCAGTAATTTCTTTTCCATCGGGCATCACAATCGTGATTGTTGCGGTGGGAATCGCGCGATCGCCACAGCTTACTTGCACATGATCGAGCTTGAAGGCTTCGGGCGCGTGACGGATTTCGTCGTTGACGATCGCCTCTAAATCGCGATCGCTAATCTCGCGCTTCTTATCCGCAAGTTCCTTAAAGCGGACAAAGGCGGCATTAAGTTCCTGTTCTGAAAGCTCAAAGCCAAGCTCTTTGAGGCGAGAACTCAAAGCATTACGTCCCGAAAGTTTACCAAGGACGATCAAGTTATCGGTTAAGCCGATGGACTGAGCATCCATGATTTCGTAGGTGAGACGATTTTTTAATACGCCATCCTGATGGATGCCTGACTCATGGGCAAAGGCATTTGCGCCAACGATCGCTTTATTGGGTTGTACCAACATGCCAGTGAGATTCGATACAAGACGAGAAGTTTTGTAAATCTGCTTGGTATCAATGTTGCAAAGTGGAGCAGTGGATTCGGTAGGGCGACCGAGAAAGCTATTGAAATAGGAGCGGCGCACATGCAACGCCATCACCAATTCTTCGAGAGCAGCATTTCCAGCCCGTTCACCGATCCCGTTGATCGTACATTCCATTTGACGCGCCCCATTTTTAGCAGCTTCAAGGAAGTTTGCCACTGCTAAGCCAAGATCGTTATGACCATGCACAGAAATAATGGCGCGATCAATATTTGGTACATTTTCTTTGATGCCCTTGATCAAGGCTCCAAACTCAGATGGAGTTAAGTAGCCAACAGTATCAGGAATATTTACCGTCGATGCTCCTGCGGCGATCGCTGCTTCTAAGACTTGATAGAGAAACTCAGGATCAGAGCGTCCAGCATCTTCAGGGGAAAACTCGACATCAGCAACTTTGGATCTGGCATAGGCTACCATCTCTGGCACGATCGCTAAAACTTCAGCACGAGTTTTGCGGAGCTTATATTCCAAGTGAATATCAGAGGTGGCAAGAAATGTATGAATGCGACCTTTTGCCGCAGGCTTGACCGCTTCAGCAGCCGCTTCAATATCACCTCTCGTCGCACGGGCTAAACCGCAGATTGTGGGACCATTCTCTGTACCAACGAGCTTAGCAATTTCTTGGACAGCATGAAAATCTCCTTTACTCGCAAAGGGAAAACCCGCCTCGATGATGTCTACACCAAGTCGAGCCAGTTGCTGCGCGATTAGCAGTTTTTGCTCCACGTTCAGAGTTGCGCCTGGGGACTGTTCGCCATCGCGCAAGGTGGTGTCAAAAAAGATAATGCGGTCTTGAGCAACTGGGGACTCTTGAGATGTAGTAGACATAACGCGTTAATTCATGAATATATATTGTGAAAACGTAACTATGGAGATTTGGCTAAATTTTGGGGCGATTAATTCGCTAGGCTGTAGCGATCACCACAGGATTTAGGCTATTGCAATCTTAGCCCTTTTTTTCAAAAATAGTAAGCCAATTAACGAGAGTTTGCCGTCCCTAGACGCGGTAAACACATACATATGCTAGGCTATGGCATCTGTATGAGATTTGCGATGTCGCGCATGAAATCTTTACCTGAATCATCAAAACCTTTTGGCGATCTTGTTAAGACAGATCGTGAGTTGCAAGACGTTAATTCCTCTGGACATGATTTGCCAGAGATCGATTTGCGCGATCGCTTCACATGGTCAAATCTAACTATCGTATTGAGCATTCCCATAGTTGGAGGACTAATTGGATTAGGGCTACTCTATCTGACTAATCCCTTAGCAATTAGTTGGTTAGTCGCTTCTGAGGCTCCTGCTTTTTATTCTAATTCATTATGGAATCTTCCTAAAAGCATCCCCCAAATCCAAGCAGAACTGGGGCGTAGCCAATTAAAACTTGGGCAGAATTTTAATCTCAAAACAGGGGAAATTATCTATACCGTTCTGGAAACAGAAACGCAAAATATCCGCGAAATCCGATTCTATCAAACAATTTCAGATCGGGGTGTTGAGAAATTACTATTGGTAAGCACAACCACGATCGCAGGAATTGACGAGTATTTTGTGCGATCGCCACGGTTTAAATATGCCACTGAAGCCATTCCTGAACGAATGCGCCCAGATCGCAATCGTCTTCCCCTTAAGAAATTATCACTGCTAAATAATGCTCCTTCTCAATTTAATGGAGTTTGGTTCACCACCTCAGGTAATGTCGATGGAATTAGCTACGGACAGATTTACTATTTTGTCAATAATAAGCGATCGCGGTTAGTAGAATTAGATACATGGACAAGTCCTATAGGAGAACTTCCCAAATGGCGTAATGCTTTAGCGAGTAATGCTGGTTCTGTGCAACTAGTAATTAATCAAACTCAAGCATTTGAACCACAATTTTTGATTTTTCAGCCTGAAGAAGCGATCGCTAATTCTATTCGCCCAGTAAAATTGCGACAGGTGACATTAAATGAAGCGAAGGGACAGCCCAAGTCTTACCGAGATGCTTTAGTGATGGCTAGTGTGGGGCTATGGTCACCTGCTTTGGGTAAGTTTAATTTGATGGTTGAGGACTTGAAAACTCAGGGTAAAACGCTTTCGCCATTTTTGCAAGAGCAGTATGACATGATTGCTTTACATGCTCAGATTACCTCGCAGCAAGCCAAAAATCCCAATTCTAATTTTGGCGATAAGGCTCTAATTAATATTATTGATGGCAGATGGGCTGATGCGCTGGCGATCGCCAATGATCCTGCTTACAAGGGTGACAAAATTGCGGAAATGTTAGCGAAATATCATCCCCATATTTGGCAAAGGGTGATGACCATGTTAACTTTTACGGGAGCCAAAGAAATTAAGTTGTGGGGAGGGTTAGTGGTTTTACAGCGCAATGGGTTACGCCGCGCTGAACATTGGCTCAGGGAGCAGAAAGTTGATCCTAAAGATTCCAATCAATTATTGCAACGTCTCGATCTGGCTCCAGTTACCCTCAACCCCAAACAATTGATGGGAACAGTTACCTATATTGGTAAGGGCGATGCTGCTGGTAATGAATGGTTTTTACCGCCACCAAAACTTGAATCAGGACAGGCTTGGTATGAAGTTAATATCAATTTAATTAAAGATGGGGATAAGTGGATTAATGATCCATTTCCCGAACTTAGCGATCGCTCCTCAATTTTGCTATGGAGGATTTTGGGACTTTCGCTGAATAATAGTCTGGGAGTCGTGCTATACGATGGCTATGGAAAATCGCAAACAGCAACTTTAACTGCCCAGTCTCTCTGGATTAGTAATAGCGGAGGACTGAGGATTCTGGCTTCAGGTGAGGCGAGCCTTGCTCCTTTGCTTAACACGAGTACGATCCCGCCCCTTGTTACCAGTGGCGGTGCTTTTAATGCACCCGCTGGCACTCCTGTCGAGTGGTCATCTCTCTCATCGGTAACGATTGAGAGCATCATTCGGACGATGTATCGTGAGTTGCAACGCAATGGTGAAGTTTCACTCAGTATCGAAGACTTTAGTGTGTTAGTGCAGCAGCAATGGACTCTATCATCAGTTAGTCTGGATGGTGTTGGTAAGCCCGAATATCTATTATTACTCGATCGCGAGAAAGTTGATTTAGGCGATCGGCATTACCCTCTAGCGATCGTTTTCTCTAATGATGGTGCTCTTCTATTCAGCGATATGAATGGCAACAGAATTTGGATGGATGTATTGCCCAGTAGTACTGAAGGACAAGTTCTCACTCTTCGCAATGGACGTTACGAGGTATGGAACTTTCGTTAATTACCAATCCTCTTAAGCCTAAAAATTATGGTTGTCTCATCCTTGAATTGGTATTTGTTATTCCCTCCACGATCGCTATTTCTTCTTCTGTCAAACCATACAACCGATAAACGATCGCATCAATCAGTTTGTCACAGTTTGTTAGTTTTTCTTTGATAGGTAAAAGAGTATTCATGCTATCTTGATATTCTTTTTCTAGCGATTGTTGTTCTTTGCGGGAGACTGGATCAATTTTAATTTTCTTTTTGTTTTTCTTGAGAACTTCGATTAGGTCATCAAAACTAAGACTTGACTCATTTTTGTAATAGTCACCTAGATAGTTTTGAATTTTAGATTTATTGGTAAGTGTATCAATTTCGCATCCGATAAAGCGCTCTAGCCATTTTAGAAAACTTTTAATTTCAGTTTGTTTTTGCTTATTGAGTTCGATCATTTGCTCGGCTAGATAAGCAAGCAAGTCATGGATCACATCTGCTTCTTCTTGCTCTTGACTAAGATGATGGTTGACTTGGTTTAAAAGCGGTTCAATTTGGCGATCGCTCTGGTATTGATGGTAAAGGGCGATCGCATTTTGTAATGACTGCTCACGGCGATCGAGTGGAGTAGTAAAATTTATCTTTGGAACTGGTAAAGATTCGATCTCGTAACCATTAACATTATTATTAGTGCTGGTTAGATTAAATCTCCAATCAAGAAAAGTTGAATTAAGTAGGGTAGATATAAAACCCAAACTATAATCTTTAATCTCTGATATATATCCAGTTGTATGAGAACAAAAATAGTTTTCAGGAAGTATTGTTGCAATCAATCTTCGATAATTATCTATAGCCGCATAGCGCTGATAAACGACTCTCATTTGTTGATGAGCTAGAGCTTTTTTACTATTGGCATGTTCTGACAAATATAAATCACGATTAAAAAAGATTGCTTCTCCTTGTTTTGGTTCGACAACTGCATACCTTGCAATATGGGAACCTCGAATTGCCTCCTCTCCAGAAATACTATCACTCAAGTATGGTTTAAATGAAATATTTATCATTAGTTCACCAGGGGAAGCTGAGATGAAATCTCCTAATCTGATAAATATCTCGTCAGTTGCTAAACGCAAGGTAAGATTCCAAGAGCGTTTATCTAATCCAGGAATCGAAAGATTATGTGAATCAAATTTCATAAAATCATTTTGCAATGTTTTGTAATAAGCTGAGTCATCTAAAATATCTTTTCCTAGATGAGTGCGAACATAAACTTGATGCTCTCTGTTAGGTAGTTTTTTGGAGAGTATATAAATGCAAGTTGATAGCTTTGCCTCAAAAAATATTCTGTTATGTCGATCATCTTTTTGAGGAAATTGTTCGATAGTGTTTAGCTCAAAATTTTCGAGTAAATACTTCCTTAAACTTAATGTAAATTGATCAGCTAAGAGAGATAAGGGTACAATAAAGCCATGCTTCCCGTTTGATTTGAGGATGCTAATACCTTGCACAATAAACAGTCGATAGATATTGATGCGATTACCTAGCGCGTGATTAAATCTGACTGCTGATTGGAAATAGACTATTTCATTAGCTACACTACTCCTCTCTTCTTCAGATAATTCCTCATACGGAGGATTACCGATTACTGCGTCAAAACCTGCATTGTTATCCCAACGGGCATTTTCTAGATCTATAAATACTTCTGGAAATTCGAGATCCCAATGAAAGAAGTGTTTTTCTTCACTGAGTTTTTGAGCATTTTTATATACAGCCGCATCAGCTTTATTCATTTTTGTGACATCAGCCGCGATCGCATTTGTTCCAAAAACACGTAAGAAATGATCGGCACGTTTTAATCCAAAAGATTTTGATACATAGATGTCTAGCAATTTTTTATAGGGTTTAGCCGCTTGATCGAATTGGCGAAATAGCTTTTCGCTTTGTTCTAACTCAGCAAAGGTGGCATCACTGAGAATACTCACCCCACGCATAATTTCGGCGGCGCGGAGCAATCCTACAAATGGACCAGCAAGCAAATTAAACTGTCCCGTTGACTCTTGTATCATACTGGCTTCAGCTTCCTTTACAGTTGTACCAATTAGCGAATTACCACAGCGTAAATGGTGATCAAGGAAGCTAAGCGGAGCGCCAACGGTAAAGGAATGCAACCACAAACTTACCTTTGCTAATTCCACTGCCATCAAGTTTAAATCCACACCATAAATACAACGCTTCATCACCACACGTTGTAAAAGTTGAGTTGGCTCTAACCGATCTGGACTAATCCTAATTCCTTGTTTTGCTAAATTTTCTAAAATGCTTTCACGGGTCTGATTTAGCATTTCTAAAATCGGATTATGCTCAGGATATTGATTCAAAATCAAAATCAATTCATCGGTTAAATAATCCACAGATTCGACTAAGAAGTGACCACTTCCCATCGATGGATCACATACTTTAATATCTAGTAATGTCGTTTGAGCTTCACGTCCTAAGCGTTGTAAATCCTTTTGAATTCCATTGCGACTTTGTACGCCTAAACGTTTATCTTGCAACTGTTGATTTAACTGGCTAATTTCTGTCATTAGCTCAGAAAATCTTTGCGATCGCTTTTCTAATATTGGCTTCAAAGTATGACTGACAATGTATTTGACAATATAATCGGGGGTGTAATAGGAACCCGTAGACTTACGTTCGCCTTTATCATTTTCTAAATGCACTTCTCCCTTTTCAGCATTGTCAATTACCACGCGATATTCTAACAATCCCTCATAGATAGAACCTAATTGACGCACACCTAAAAAGCTATAGTCGATTGGAAGTCCTTCAAATCTGGCTAATTTATCTAAAGCTGGCGCTAGAATTGCATCAGAAAGCTTAAATCTAAATAGAAAATGGTTGGCAGGATAATTAACCTGATCGTCAGACTGATTAAAGTCAAAGTGAAATAGTCCACCGTTATAACGCGGTACATCCAAACTTGGATCGCCACGATCAATAATTTGAAATAAGCTTAGCAATCGATCATATAGTCCTGTTCCTGTTTGACTAAATTTCTTCTGATTACCTATTCCTTGTGCTATTTCTTTCGACATCTCAATTAGACTATAATCTCGATAATCGCTATTAATTGGCAGTAAATTTCTCGCCTCAGCATAGAGTAAAAATAGAAGCTTGTAGAGAAATGATAAAGTTGCTTCATAAATCTCTTCGGATGTTACTTGATGTTGCAATCGGAAAGCATTTGCCGCAAAACCACCTGCCACACTTGGGAATACTTGCTCAAACACCAACGCCTTTAACTCTTTACCCACCTGCGTTGCATAGGTATTACTCCCTTCGCGTACTCGTTCTAAAAAATTACGCCCCTGTGGATCTTTAACAAAACTATCTCCACAAAAGAACAACCAAAAATATTTAAACTTTTCAAATTTATCCTCATCTCGCGATTCCAACAATTCCACCAAGTCCACTTGATAGAACTCCGTCGCAGTCGAAGAAGCTAATCGATAATAGAGCCGCCACTCACGACCATTTGTCAAAATCCCCCAATCAACCCCAGTTCCCACTAAATAATTCGTAATCTGAAAGGATGGATTGGCATTTTTATAAATATCGCGTTGATCATTTGCCGAAGCTTTACTAAGTGCGCGTTCCCAATACTTAGCCTCAGCGATCGCACTCACCCGCGCATAAAAAGCCATCTCATTACCTTGCAATGGATAAGCATCATTGCGATCGCTTTCACTAGTAAACAGTGCATAATCTGGACGCTCAGCCCTTCCCTTCCCATGGGTTGTTACTTGAGGAATATTACTAAATCCCAAGATATCCAAGACAGGCTTAATAAATTCTGCTTCTGTCTGGGCTTCACTTAGTTTTGGCAACAAATCCTTTTTAGACAAATAAAGTTTTTGCAGCGACTCAAACTTACCCCCTACATCAAGCTGCCATTCAGAACATTCTTGAATTCTGTGATCCAAGTAATGCTGCGAAAATAGAGGTTTGTTTGTCTTCTGCACATCTGTCATGCTCAGGTTCTCTTAGGGGTCGGTGATGGCGCTAAACTCTATAGTCAGCCATCTGAATTATATCTCAATCCATACCTCATGATTATTTCACTAGTTGAAACCACAAAAATTGCTGCGATCGCCTACACTAGTAACAAATCTTTACGCTAGCTAAAGCATAACTGCGATCGAATGCCAGACCATACTCATATTCATGTCAGGGGTGCTAGACAGCACAATCTCAAGAATGTTGATCTCACAATTCCCCGCGATCGCCTGATCGTGTTTACAGGTGTGTCTGGCTCTGGTAAATCATCCCTAGCCTTTGACACGATTTTCGCTGAGGGTCAACGCCGTTATGTTGAGTCCTTAAGTGCCTATGCCCGTCAATTTTTGGGACAAGTCGATAAGCCTGATGTGGACTACATTGAGGGCTTGAGTCCCGCAATTTCCATTGACCAAAAATCAACTTCCCATAATCCGCGCTCAACCGTTGGCACGGTCACCGAGATTTATGATTATTTGCGATTGTTATTTGGTCGTGCAGGTTCGCCCCATTGCCCGATCTGCGATCGCAATATTGCGCCGCAGACGATTGATCGGATGGTGGACTCGATTATGGAACTTAGCGATCGCACCAAGTTTCAATTACTAGCGCCTGTAATTCGTGGCAAAAAGGGAACTCATAAGAAATTATTGTCAAGCTTAGCGAGTGAAGGTTTTGCAAGGGTGCGGGTGGATGGAGAAGTACGTGAACTGAGCGACAATATTGAACTGGATAAGAACAAACTCCATGATATTGAAATTGTGGTTGATCGTCTGGTTCGCAAAAATGATATTCAAGAACGTTTGACTGATTCCCTCGCAACTTGTTTAAAACGTGCCGAAGGGATTGCAATGGTTGAGATTTTGCCCTCACCCCCAGCCCCTCTCCCAGAGGGAGAGGGGAGCAAGAATAATATTCTAACTTTCTCAGAAAATTTTGCCTGTCCTGAACATGGCGCAGTCATGGAAGAGCTATCGCCACGTATGTTCTCGTTTAACTCTCCCTATGGCGCTTGTCCAGCCTGTCATGGATTGGGAAGTATTAAGACCTTTAATCCTGAGTTGTTAGTTCCTGATCAGTCTTTACCTGTTTATGCAGCGATCGCTCCTTGGGCGGACAAAACCCATACCTACTATATTTCGCTTCTATCTAGTGTGGGCGAATATGCTGGCTTTGAGATTACCACACCTTGGGAAAAGCTATCTCAGGCTCAGATAGATATTATTCTGCATGGCACTACTGAGAAAATTTTAATTAAGCCAGACTCGCTCTATCGCGATCGCAGTGAGGGATATTACAAGCGCTATGAAGGGGCGATCGCTATTCTCGAACAGCAATACAAAGAAGCAGGAGAATCACAAAGGCAGAAACTCGAAAACTATCTAATTGAAGAGTCTTGCTCAACCTGTGACGGAACAAGACTGAAACCCGAATCTCTCGCAGTTCGGATTGGTGGTTATAACATTAACGATTTTGTGTCAGTGCCGATTGGGACTTGTCGCGATCGCCTCAAAAATCTCGACCTTGATGCGCGAACTCGCCAAATAGGCGATCGGGTATTACAAGAAATCGAAGCAAGACTGCAATTCCTTTTAGATGTGGGTTTAGATTATCTGACCCTCGATCGTTCTACGATGTCCCTCTCTGGTGGTGAAGCCCAACGCATCCGCCTTGCTACCCAGATTGGTTCAGGCTTGACAGGTGTTCTCTATGTATTGGATGAGCCGAGTATTGGACTGCATCAACGTGATAACTCGCGGCTGCTTGCGACATTAACCAAACTTCGCGATCTTGGGAATACCTTAATCGTGGTCGAACATGACGAAGAAACAATCCGTGCTGCTGACTATCTCGTAGACATTGGGCCAGGAGCGGGAGTGCATGGCGGTAAGATCGTGGCGCAGGGTAGTGTTAAAGAAATTGAAGAAAATCCTGAATCGCTCACAGGTGCTTATCTATCTAAACAAAAACAAATTCATACACCCGCCGAGCGACGAGAAGGTAATGGCAAGTATCTTGAAATCTGTAACGCCTATCTCAATAATCTCAAGCATATTAATGTCCAGATTCCCCTAGGAAAACTGGTTTGTATTACAGGTGTATCAGGCTCAGGTAAATCCACCTTGATTAATGATTTACTCCACCATTCCCTTGAACATAATTTTTCGCGCAAAGTACCAGTTCCCAAAGGTATTGATGAAGTAAAGGGACTGAAGCATCTCGATAAGTTCATCGTCATCGATCAATCGCCCATCGGACGCACACCTCGTTCCAATCCTGCGACTTATACAGGTTTATTTGATGTCATCCGCGAGACCTTTGCTTTGACGACTGCGGCGAAAACGAGAGGTTATAAAGCAGGGCAATTCTCTTTTAATGTCAAGGGTGGACGTTGTGAAGCTTGCTCTGGGCAAGGTGTGAATATCATTTCCATGAACTTTCTACCCGATGTCTATGTGCAATGCGATGTCTGTAAAGGTGCAAGATATAACCGCGAAACTCTACAGGTGAAGTACAAAGAGAAGACGATCGCTGATGTGTTAGATATGACCATCGAAGAAGCGATGCATTTCTTTGAGAATATTCCTTCGGCACATGCCAAATTAGGGATGCTGGTGGATGTGGGTTTAGGCTATGTCCGTCTTGGTCAGTCTGCTCCTACTCTCTCAGGTGGTGAAGCCCAACGGGTCAAGCTAGCCACAGAACTAGCGCGTCGAGCTACAGGTAAGACTCTCTATCTCATCGATGAACCGACCACAGGTTTAAGTTTTTACGATGTGCATAAATTATTAGATGTAATGCAACGCCTTGTCGATAAAGGCAATAGCATCATTACGATTGAGCATAATCTCGATGTGATTCGTTGTGCTGATTGGGTGATTGATTTGGGCCCAGAGGGAGGCGATCGCGGTGGTGAGATTGTCGCTGAGGGTACGCCCGAACAGGTCGCCAAGGTCAAAAAATCCTATACTGGCAAATATCTCAAGCAAGTATTAGCGGATTATCCCCGTGCTAAGTAGTAATCTGTAAAAAATAGGAGGTTAAATTTATGATCGCTACCCAACAAGAACTCCTCAAGACCTTTGCGAGCCTTCCGCCCGAAGCACAACGCCAAGCCCTAAACTTCATCGCCTTCTTGCAACAAACATATGCCCCTGCGATCTCTAAACCCCAAAAAATGGAAATTGATTGGGCAAATGATCCTTTTATAGGCATGTGGCAAGAGCGTCAAGACATGGATGACAGCACAACATGGGTACGCAATATTCGGAATAGCGAGTGGTAGACAATGACAAATCTAACTATTATTGATACAGATATCTTGATTGATACTTCTCGTAATAAAAGTGAAGCAATTGATTATCTGCAAAACTTACAATCAACTAGCATTCTAGCAATTAGTGCAGTTACACAAATGGAACTCATTGTCGGTTGCACCAATAAAGCAGATTTAAGAAAGATCGAAAATTTTCTCCAACAATTTTCTATCATCAAAATCGATCAAGATATTTCAGACAGATCAGTTGAGTTACTAAAATTTTATCGTTTGAGTCACGGATTGCTCATTGCTGACAGCCTGATCGCAGCCACTTCGATTGTTTGGGATTATCCACTCGCCACTAAAAATCAACGCGATTACAGATTTATTCAAGAACTAAAACTCTTGCCATATCCATAAATAGAGTGCATAAACATGCAAATTACCATTGAAATACCTGATGAACTTTAGCAATCTCATCCAAAATAAAGGTAAACCCCTTAATGTTGCGATTATCGAGGCACTAGGCTTATATGTGCAACATGAACCAGCTATCAACGCCATCCAAAATCCCATTCAACCAGAAATTGACTGGTCAGCAAAATGGGAACAATGGTTTGAAGAATGTGAAACTATGCCAATACATACCGCAAATTAGCGATCACGATTCATTTGAGGTGATTTGCCATGATAGTAAAATTTAGGAATTTTGAACTTGGTTAACTAAAAATCACTTATCTTAAAAAGTAAGCCCAGTGCAACTAATTTACATCCCATGACTAATGTTCATCCGTTTATCCGACTGACTCGCTATGCCCGTACTTATCGCCAACAAATTTGGATGGCGACAACTTGCTCGATTTTAAATAAATTCTTCGATTTGGCTCCGCCAGTCCTGATTGGTGCGGCGATCGATCTGGTACTGCAAAAAGAGAACTTTTGGGCAAATCCCTTTGGGGTGCAAGGATTAGCAGCGCAGTTACTAGTACTTTCGGCAATTAGTGGTGTGATCTGGGGCTTGGAGTCGATTTTTGAGTATGCCTATGCGCTTCAGTGGCGTAACCTTGCTCAGACGATTCAGCATGACTTGCGCCTTGATGCCTATCAGCATTTACAAGAGTTAGAGCTAGCCTTTTTTGAGGAGCGGAGTTCGGGGGGATTGATGTCGATATTGAGTGATGATGTTAATCAATTAGAACGATTTCTTGACGGTGGCGCAAATGAAGTAATTCAAGTTTCGGCGACGATTCTGTTGATTGGTGGTGCATTTTTTGTGATTACGCCCAATGTGGCTTGGTTAGCGCTATCACCAATGCCATTTATTTTATGGGGTTCGATTTGGTTTCAGAAATTCCTTGCGCCGCGATATGCAGAAGTTCGCGAAAAAGTGGGACTACTGAACGGGCAACTATCGAATAATATCGGCGGAATCACGACAATTAAGGCTTTTGTCACAGAAGCCTATGAACGTAAACGCATTGAGAAGGAAAGTAATCAATATCGTCAAAGTAATCGCAAAGCGATCGCCTACAGTGCCGCATTTGTTCCTTTGATCAGAATCCTGATCTTTATGGGATTTATTGCGATTCTTTATTATGGTGGCTTGGAAGTGCAAGCAAATAGGCTGTCGGTGGGTAATTACTCCGTAATGATTTATTTAATTCAGCGACTTTTATGGCCGCTCACGCGCTTAGGCGAAACCCTCGATCAATATCAAAGAGCGATGGCTTCGACTAACCGCATTCTCGATTTGCTCGATACCCCGATCGCAATTCACTCAGGCTCACAGGTACTAAACTCCGTAGTCACTGGCGATATTCAATTAAAAAATGTTACCTTTGGCTATGCCGCAAACTTCCCAATTGTAGAAAATCTATCCTTAGAAATCGCCGCCCATAAAACTACTGCCATCGTCGGGGCAACAGGTTCGGGCAAAAGTACCTTAGTAAAACTGCTGCTGCGTTTATACGAAATTCAATCAGGGAATATCTTTCTCGATCGCATTGATATTCGTGACTTAGAACTGCGATCGCTACGTTCTTGTATGGGCTGGGTGAGCCAAGATGTGTTTCTATTTCATGGCTCAGTTCTAGAAAACATTGCCTATGGCTCCTTTGATGCAACCGTGGATCAAATTGTCGAAGCTGCCAAGATTGCTGAAGCCCATGACTTTATCGAAATTTTGCCCAAGGGTTACGATACGATCGTCGGCGAGCGTGGTCAAAAGCTATCAGGAGGTCAGAGACAGCGCATTGCGATCGCCCGTGCAGTGCTACGCAATCCACCGATTTTAATTCTCGATGAAGCAACTTCGGCAGTGGATAATGAAACGGAAGCAGCGATCCAAAAGTCTTTAGATCGGATTACCAAAAATCGCACCACGATCGCGATCGCCCATCGTCTATCGACTATCCGCAATGCCGATCTCATCTATGTCATGGATCAAGGTAAAGTGGTAGAAACTGGAACCCATGATCAGTTAGTTGCAAACAATGGAATTTATGCAGGTTTATGGAATCTGCAAACAGGACAAACCCATATTTAAAGAAAAAAGGCAGCCCTTTGGGCCGCCTTTTTCATAACATTAGTGGGTTAAAGCCTCTAGTTTGGAAAGTTTGATATACATAGTTATATTGGTCTTCTATATTCTCTAAAAGAATAGCAATTTTACTGATATCTTCTTCAGTATATGCATTCGACTTGATTAACATCTTGCAAATAGATTGTAGGGCTTGGCAAGAAATAAGAAGTTGTGTGGCTCCAAAGGTAGCACTTCCTCCTTTGAGGGCGTGGTTGTGGGCTTCCATCTTCACAAAGTCTTTAGTCTGAAAAGCAGCTTTCATGGTGGCGATCTCTTTTGCCGAATGTTCTAAATAAACAGTAATTAACTCATCTAGATTCTGTGATCCTACGGAATCTTCTAGATTGGAGAGGATCGATAAGTCAATAGGCGGCTGACTATGATCAATAACCAAATTTTGATGTTGAGGAATTTTTTGTAAAGCTGCTATTAAGTTTGTGGTTTTTAGAGGTTTAGTCAGATAGTCATTCATCCCAGCACCCAGCGCCGAATCACGAGATTCTGAGAAAGCATTTGCCGATAGCCCGATAATCCAAGGTTGCTGAATTGCCAACTGACGGATACTTTGGCTTGAAGTCAAACCATCCATAATTGGCATTTGGATATCCATAAAAATGAGATCGTAGGCTTGATTTGAGACAGCATTAATAGCCTTCTGCCCATTATCCACAGAATCTGCTCTGTAGCCCAAACTTTCTAACATCAACAGTAGGATTTTGTGATTGACAGGATTATCTTCTACAACCAAAATTTTAAATGGATAGCAATTAGCAAAATTCTCGTCCTTCAAAATCTCATCGCTTGTATATAAGGATTGAGAACCTACATTAGTTATGCATTGGGGAAATGTTGTGGCTTTGCGACTAAAAACATTGGAAAAAGCTTGAAAGAGTTTTGATACCGATATGGGCTTAGTGATGTAATCTCTAAAGCAAGCTAATTTGATATTGTTATTTTCATTGAGGTTGATATTTACAGGAGTTAACAGAATTAAATTTAACTCAGGAAAAATCTCTTGAATATTTTTGGCGAGTTCTAAACCATCAATTTGAGAACCATCAGACTCTTTGAGTTTTCGATCAATTAAAACAACATCAAAGCTTGATGTTGTCAGGGATTGAAGTGCCTCGGTAGCTGAGTAAGCAGCCTGTACACGCATCCCCCATGGTTTAGTATATAGAGCGATCGCTTGCTGAAGTGTCGAATTAGTGTTAACGCTTAAAACCCTTTTTCCTATCAGTTCTGGCAAGAGCAAATTTGTGGTATCAGTATCCTCGGCGATGGCGCGAGATTTGATAGAGAAACTGAAAGTTGAGCCTTCCCCAACATTACTGCTCACCCCAATTTCACCACCCATTAGTTCGCAGAGTTGTTTGCAAATAACCAGTCCCAACCCAGTCCCACCATATTGCCGTGCAATCGATTTGTCAGCTTGACTATAGGCTCTAAAAAGTTTGGCGATCGCTTTAGGGGCAAGACCAATTCCTGTGTCACGCACATCAAACCGCAATTCATAGGTGTTGGTCTGATAATCGATTAATCGTGAAGTTACCGTAATGACAACTTCCCCAGATTCGGTAAACTTAATAGCATTGCTCACTAAATTAACGAGGATTTGACGTAAGCGTGTATAGTCTCCAAGCAACAGTTGTGGAACATCTAGACTCACAAATGTGACTAGTTCTAGAAACT
The DNA here is from genome assembly GCF_034931345.1 of Pseudanabaena sp. CCNP1317. Classification (NCBI taxonomy): domain Bacteria; kingdom Bacillati; phylum Cyanobacteriota; class Cyanophyceae; order Pseudanabaenales; family Pseudanabaenaceae; genus Pseudanabaena; species Pseudanabaena sp. CCNP1317. The sequence goes on from NZ_JAYGIF010000096.1 coordinate 29,547, forward strand.
TCTCGGCCGTGCGCGATGACATCAGTTCTAGCACTTCCTCAATACATTGTTGAAGTTTAAAAGGACTCTCTTCAATTTCTAAATATCCTGACTCAATTCGTGAAAAATCGAGAATATTATTAATCACTGATAGTAGCACCTCTCCACCTTGACGAATCGTAGCGACATATTGCTGCTGTTGCCGCGTTAGAAGAGTGTTCCCTAAAATCTCGGTCATCCCAATCACTGTATTCATTGGAGTTCGCAGTTCATGACTCATGACCGCGAGAAATTCACTTTTTGCTTTGTTCGACAATTCAGCTACTTGCGCTGCCGCTAATTTGGCTTCAGTTTGCTTGCGCTCAGTTACATCTTCTACCCCTGCTACAAATTGAATTGGCTTGCCATTTTCATCTCGCACTATTCCAAATCGACTAATCACACTGATCGCATGACCATTTTTATGAATATATTGTTTCTCAAGTTCACCACTAGTGGCTTCATTCTCAATTAAACGATTTAGAGCCTTTAATGTTTTTTCAACAGAATTGGGATGAGTAAGCTCAATTGCTGTCATATTCAGTAATTCTGCTTCGCTATATCCAAATGTATGACAGAAGCCTTGGTTTACCATCAAGAATTTACCTTCCAAGTCGAAAGTGGCGATCCCCAGTGGCACATTGGAGATCGTCAACTTGAGTAAAGTTTCATTCTGAAGAAGTTTGGCTTCTACAAGTTTGCGATCGCTAATGTCTTGAGCAGTTCCATAAAGCCTAACTACTTGCCCTTGATCATTATATTCTGCATGACCAATCGCTTCAATGTATTGACCAGAAACCTCAGGTCGTTGTAAATCTAGCTCTAAATGATAAGACTTTCCTGTATTGATGATTTCATCAACTGCTTGTCTTAATTTTTCCTGAGATGAGATTGTATAGAATTGCAGATGTTCTTCAAAGTTAGGGATTGGTATCGCAGGGTCGTACTTATAAATATTAAACAGTTCTCTTGACCAAATAATTTCATCATCTGAGATATTCCATTCCCAACTACCAAGTGAAGCAACTTGCTGAGCTTCAGCTAGACTTGCTTCACTTTTGCGTAAAGCTTGTTCAATCTCTTTGCGATCGCTAATATCAAAAGCGGAACCCCGTAAAACTTTAGTTTTCCCATCTGTTGCCAAACCAAGGTGAGCAGTATCACGCAGCCATATAATTTTGCCATCACTAGCAATCATTCGATATTCACAGCAAAAAGGTTCTCCAGTCTCTATAGTGTGTCGAACTGCTTGATGCACGCGATCGCGATCGTCAGGATGCACATACTCAGCCCAACTATTAAAAAAACCTGCATTCCATTTAGAAGAATCGATACCTAAAAGTGTTTGCAATTGTGGACTGACATAGGCAAACTCTGGAGTGTTCTTGATGGGTGAGACATAACATACATTAGGGATCTGCTCCACAAGACAACGATAATTCTCCATCCACCGATACAAGGTCGCGTAGGATTGCTCTGCGTCTTTTACCTGCTCTAGCAAACGGGTACTACGATTTTCTCGTTGTAAAATAATCTCGATCTGTATGGCTATTTGTTGGAGCATCAGCACATCATCTTGATCCCATGAGCTTTGAAAAGCCTCCCCATCCCTAGCCGTACATTGATGAACTGTCAGAAATCCCCATAATGGATGCTCTGGCTCTCGATCTGACAATATGATTGGCACAAGTAAATAAGCTTTACCTACAAATACTTCCGCCAAGTTAAGCTCACACCTAGTCATCCCCGCAGTATAAAGATCAAGGATTTGTCCTGTAATATCTTGTCCCCACTGATATTCTTCTCTCAGAATATTCTCAAGCTGAAATTGCGAGCAAGGCTGACATTGTGGTGCGATCGCCTCTGCAATAATCTTGCCACTGATCCCTATTCCACTATGGCGATCGGCAAATTTATCAAGCTTATAGATAGAAACATGAACAGCTTGAACTAAATTTAGTAACTTTGTGGTGATTGTTTGAAAAATTTTTTCTACGTTATCGCACTGATTGTCATAATGGCGCATACTTTGCAAAATTTCTGAGCAAATCAGCATCCTTGATCTGAATTTATCCATTTCAATACTTGAATGGTTAACTAAACTACTAATTTTCGCATCCTTTGATGATACGCATCTGTCAGGATCTAAATCTAGAGGGACATTCACTCATAACTCCAGTTAGTTCATAGTTTACAAAGATTATGGTGATAGTAAAACCTAGTACTGGCAGGTGAGACAGCACTACGAAATGACATCCAATGTTTAGGTAGGGACAAGCCCCCGTGCTTGCCATCACTCAACAGTAGCCATAGATTGATCATCTGCGTTCCACTTAAAATCGGGAAGAACTAATGAAGATTTATGATAATCGTCTCAAGGTAAGTATAGCAAAGCTTCTAAACTATGATTTTTCCAATCGCATGTATAGCAATGCAAGAGATAGCTAGGACAAATCAAAACCCAAAAGATGAGTGGCGGCGCTTCGCGCCGCCACTCATCTTTTGGGTTTTATGTCCTAAGCAAAACTTACATTGCTTGTAGTCCTTAAAACATAATAAAAAATTGTGACAGCTAATATTTATAGTAAAATTTCATAATTTTACCGTAGCAATCTTCCTGTTGCAAAAATGTGCAACTGTTACTTTTACAGCGCCTTATACTCAAATCCAAACCAATAAAATTTTTGAAAGTGTTGCTTTGTAACACTTTCAAAAATTTTATTGTGGTTCGTTAGATCGATAGTTGCTGTATATAGCAGTCCTATATCATTTGTGGATTTTTTTGGTTTGTGGAAGGACACCCCATCGGGGTGTCCTTCCACAAACCATTTAGGATTGCTATAGCTAACTTTTGAGCAATGTAAATTTTGCCGAGAATATAAAACTCAAATTAATTAAGGTGGCGCAAAGCGCCGCCTTAATTAATTTGAGTTTCGATTTTTCCTAATTATCTCTGTCCTTGCGATAGCATTCACTGAGAGCATTTCTTGATTTGTTACACTTGCAGAAGAAATAATTAATTAACTGTTAAATATCATGATCGGTAACCTGATTCAGACAAAAGAGCTAGCAAATCTGCAATATGCAACCGTTAGCGATCGCTTTGACGAAACATGGGAAGCCCCACTGGCGATTCTGTTGGGACTTGGACGCGCCGCAGGTGCGGATTTTGTAGAGTTTTTCTTAGAGCGTAATAATTACATTAGCTGTCTTGCAGAAGATGACACGATTACAAGTATCTCGCCAAGACTGTCTACAGGCGCAGGGATTCGTGCTTTTAAGGGCAAAGCCGATTGTTATGTCAGCACCAATGATTTGACTTTTCTAGGACTAAAATCAGCCCTCGAACGCGCTCTGTCCATCCTAGGACTACAGCTTCCTTCTCAAAAATCGATTATTCCTTCTATTCATTTAGAGCTATTCCGTGACTATGCCACTAAAAAAGAGAAAGAATCATGGATCGCGCAATGTAGTCCCATGCGAGAAATGGGTGATATCCTGCTTGGAGCCAATGCACTGTTAGCCCAAAAAGGAAAACATATCCAATCAAGGCGATCGGGGTATTTCCGTGATTGGCAAGAAGTTTTAGTAGCCGCTAGTGATGGTACATTCGCCAGAGATATTCGCCTTACTCAGTCGATAGGTTCTAACTTACTCTGTGCGGATGGTGCAAATCGTTCATCTATTGGTAAGCGAGTTGGTGGTACGAGCGACCCCAGCTACCTTCGCAATTGGAACTATGAACCTGTCGTCGATGAAATCGTCGAAGCCGCAGGGCAAATGCTCTATGCTGATTATGTGGAATCTGGTTCCTATCCGATTATCATGGCAAATCAGTTTGGTGGCGTGATTTTCCATGAAGCCTGTGGACATTTGCTAGAAACGACGGGCATCGAAGCCAAAACAACGCCTTTTGCTGAGATGAAAGGTAAGAAAATTGCCCATGAAAACCTCACGGCTTGGGATGAAGGACGCTCCGAAGAAGCTTTTGGAACCATCGATATGGATGATGAAGGAATGCCCACTCAGCGCACCCTCTTGATTGAGAATGGAATTTTGAAAAACTTTATCAGCGATCGCGCTGGTGAGTTACGCACTGGGCATCCGCGCACAGGTAGCGGTCGTCGCCAAAGTTACGCCTATGCGGCGGCAAGTCGGATGCGAAACACCTATATTGATGCAGGTGATTTTTCCTTAGACGATCTCTTTGCCTCTGTAGATAAAGGCATTTATTGCAAAAAAATGGGTGGCGGTAGCGTTTTGCCGACTGGTCAGTTTAACTTTGCTGTTGACGAGGCTTACCTGATCGAAAATGGCAAAATTACCAAACCCCTCAAAGGAGCCACTTTGATTGGGGATGCTAAAGAAATCATGCAAGAAATCTCGATGAGTTCTCGCGATCTAGAACTTGCCGCAGGTTTCTGTGGCTCTGTCAGTGGCAGTGTCTATGTCACGGTTGGACAACCTCATATTAAGGTTGATGCAATTACCGTCGGGGGACGCTAATCTCGCAAAAAAGGTGACGCAGAGCGTTGCCTTTTTGCCTTTGCCTTTAGGTAGCGTTTAGTCTAGTTTGTTTCCCCGCCTTCGGCGGGGAAACAAACCTTTGTACCTCGCTTGTTTGAAAATTGCTATATAAAAGAGCCGTAATACCAGATCAAGAAAGTGTGACAACACTTTCTTGATCTGGTATAAAGTAAGACTTTTAAATGACGTTACGTGGAACCCTCATCCCCCAACCCCTTCTCCCGCAGGAGAAGGGGATCAAAACCCATATTTTCTTGTTCCCCTCTCCTGCGGGAGAGGGGCTAGGGGTGAGGGCTTTACAATCTTCCACGTAACATGAGTTTTAATAAAAATCTAGGTTTTACTTCAGCACAAAGCACTGTAAGCTTTCTACTAAAATGATCAAAAGGTGATCAAGTCGTGCAAGCAAATGCGATCGATGTTTCTCAGTCAAAGATACTTGTGGTTGACAATGATCCAGATATCCGCCATGAGCTAGCATCGGCTCTAAAAAAACATGGCTATATCGTCAAAACGGCTGGAGATAGCAGCGATGCGTTGCTATATGTGCAATCCCATCCTCCAGACTTGATCCTGTTGAATATATTCTTGCCACAAATAAGTGGCTATGAAGTGGCTCGCATTCTCAAGGCTGACACAATCACCGAAAATATTCCAATCATTTTTACGAGCATCCATGATGATATCGCCGCAAAGCTTCAAGCTTTTGAAAGCGGTGGTTCAGATTTTATTGTCGTCAAACTGTCTCAGCTTGCTGAACTATTTGCGCGTGTGCATTTACATTTGTCATTGCGGCATCTGCAAATACACCTAGCCCAAAAGAATCAAGAACTCTCTCACGCGGTATTTGACAGAGTTGGGATGCTCAAGGATCTTCAACGGACTAACCTCCTACTCCATGCTCAAAAAGAGGCGGTGATCGATGGAATTCTTGCCGTTGATGAACAAGGACGCATTGTTAGTTTTAACCGTCGGTTTTGCGAAATGTGGAATATTCCCCATAACTTATTTATGGGTGATGGGCTGGAGCCTGAGTTTCATAATGGATCGCCTCTGGGGACATTTTTTATTAAATCCGATCTTCCTGAAGTATTAATAAATTTGATAGAGACTACTTACGATGATCCTGATGTGGTCAGACATGGTGAAATTATTTATGGCGATCGCGTATTTGATTACTACACTAGCCCTGTCAGTTCTGAGCAAAATAAATTCTTTGGCTTGATTTGGTGCTTTCGTGATATCACCGCCAAAAAACAAGCAGATCTACTACAGATGCAATTAATGGAAGATCTGCGTAAAGCCAAAGATGAGGCTGAAGAAGCAGTTCGCACTAAGGCTGCTTTTCTGGCGATGATGAGCCATGAAATTCGGACACCGATCAATGGGGTGATCGGTATGACCCAACTCCTAGCAGGGACTGATCTCAACAACGAACAGAATAAATTTGTACGGACGATCCAAGTCAGCGGGGAAATGCTACTTTCAGTAATCAATGATATTTTGGATTTCTCGAAAATTGAATCTGGCAAATTGGAATTAGAAAGTGTAGCCCTAGATGTCAGAGCTTTGGTACGCGATATCTATGATGTGCAGTTATCGAAAGCCAAGGAAAAGAGTCTGAAGTTTGAAGTTAGTATGCATACCTATGTCCCTCCCTTTATCGTAGGAGACGTGACCAGACTGCGACAAATTCTATTGAATCTGGTTTCTAATGCCCTCAAATTTACAGATACAGGTTCAGTACGAATTGGGGTGCGCTTAGCCTCTGATCAAGTTCCTAACCCCGATCAGCCCTTTCAATTACTATTTTCGGTAACTGATACGGGGATTGGCATTACCGATGAACAGAGACAGCGACTATTTCAGCCTTTTTCGCAAGCAACGGCGACGACCGCCCGTAAATATGGCGGTACTGGGCTAGGACTAGTGATCTGTAAGAATTTAGTAGAGACTATGGGAGGTAAAATTCAAGTCGAAAGCAAGACTAATCAAGGTTCGACTTTTTCCTTTACCATCACCACCCAAATTGCTAAGGAACGACCAAGCTATACTCTGCAAGATGCGATGAATAAGAGTATTAGTACTGGTAGTCGGTTAGGCGATCGCGTGCCATTAAAAATTTTGATTGCGGAAGATAATTTAATTAATCAAGAACTGGCGATGGCGATGCTGATTAAGATGGGCTATCAGCCCGATGTCGTCGATAATGGCTTGGCAGTATTAGAAGCTTTACAGGTAAACCGTTATGATTTGTTATTGCTAGATGTGCAGATGCCAGAAATGGATGGATTAGAAACCGCATCTCATCTGGTTAATCATTGGCATGATCTCCACACGGGTTATGAACGTCCTACGATTATTGCCATGACTGCTAGTGCGATGCAGGGCGATCGCGAAATGTGCTTACGCGCTGGGATGGATGATTACATCAGCAAGCCAATCATGATGGATTCACTGCAACGGACAATCGAGAAATGGGCTGTGGGTGAGCAAATTAATGAGGCGGATGCAATCAATACAGTTGCTAAGGATATGAGTTCTTCAGTGATCGATCCAGCCGCCATTAAAAATCTTCAACAAATTAATCCTAAGTTGATTGGGCGGATGATCAATTTATTCACGATCGAAGAAGCACCCGTCCTATTAAAAAACCTGCGACAGGCGATCGCCAATAATGATCTGCAAGAGGTGAGCTATAACGCTCACACCCTGAAAGGAAGTAGCAATATTTTGGGGGCTAAGGCTTTAGGAAAACTCTGTCTTGAAGTTGAGCTAAAGGGCAAACGTGAAGATTCCGTGGGCTTGCCCGACCTCTTCGCCCAAATTGAGCAGCAATATCAAATTGCTTGTCAAGAACTTGCAAAATTATGAACCAGTTTTTTAGGAATTACGCAAAAATGACTTGAAATATGCATTACAAAGTAAGGGCAATTCATGAATTGCCCTTACTTTGCGTTCTTTTTCGTAAGTCCCTTCTTTTATGACGTGGCTTCACCTCGTCATAAAAGAATTTTGTTGCGAAGTCCTTAGCATTTAAAGAAGTAGTAGTACAAAGCGCTGCCATTTCTTCTTTTTAAAAATGAAGGTTAGAATGGCTTAGCCATTCTAACCTTCATTTTTTTTATGCTTTCTATCCGCAATCTTTGCTATCACCCACCTGCTACCCCTGAAGCAATTCTTCAAAATATATCTTTTGAGTTGCAGGATCGGCAATTGGGCTTGATGGTGGGGCCCAGTGGTTCTGGCAAAAGTACCTTGCTGGAAATTTTGGCAGGATTTGTCGATTGGACTAGTGGCAGCATTTATTGGCACTCTCAAGAATTACTGCCTGACCACTTGCAGCAAATATGTGGATTAGTATTTCAGTTTCCTGAGCGTCATTTTTGTGGAAGTACGATTTTAGAAGAATTAAGATTGGGGCATATTGATCTAGATGGCGATCGCATCCAAGGAGCATTAAGTTCTGTGGGCTTAAGTTATCTCAGTCCTAGCACTTCGCCACAGTCCCTTAGTGGTGGTCAACAGAGACGGTTAGCGCTTGCGGTGCAGTTAATTCGTCAACCCAGCCTGTTATTGCTTGATGAGCCTACCGCAGGCTTAGACTGGTCAATGCGTAAGCAAATCCTAGGCATCCTGCAAGAACTTAAAAAAAATTGGACAATTCTCGTTGTTACCCATGATCCTGAAGAGCTTGACTCAATGGCGGATCAAACTTGGACTATTTCCCATGGCAAGATATAAAAAGAGCAGGTTGCAACGCGAAGCGCTGCAACCTGTTCTAACAAAAATTCTCGAAAGTTTGAAAACACTTTTGTGAATCAAAAACCAGACCTAGTAAAGGTTTTTAAATTAACGTGAGTTCGATATAGCCATTTGCGGCGTGCGAAGCACGCCGCAAATGGCAGAAAATGGTAAGAATCGCTTAGCGATTCTTACCATTTTCTGCTTTCGTCGAACTGGCGTTAAATTAAGAAATGGCGTAGCCATTTCTTAATTTGGTATAAACTACGCCAAGAAGCCTGTGGAATTCTCTAATGACTGATAGTAATGACAGTTTAATTGTCAAGCCCAAAAAATCTGGACTAGCGCCACTAATTCTCACATTAGTAGAACTGTTGCGTCAGTTAATGGAAGCCCAAGTAATTCGACGGATGGATGCTGAAAAGTTAACTGAATCCGAAATCGAGAAAGCCGCCGATAGTTTGCAAGCCTTAGAGCAGCAGATTTTTAATCTTTGCGAAGTTCTCGATATTGATCCTGAAGACCTGAATCTTGATTTAGGTGAATTCGGCAAACTTCTACCTAGACGCGGTGCATACTATCCCGACAAATCATCAAGTGAATCATCAATTTTGGAATTGCTCGATCGCTTAATCAGTACAGGAATCGTTTTAGAAGGTGATGTGCAAATAGGCTTGGCTGATATTAATTTAATTGACCTCAAGTTAAAATTATTACTGACTTCAGGCGATCGCACTTCATAACATAGCTGTCGCCAAGCATATTAGGACATAAAACCCAAGAAGAGAAAAGCGGCGCTTCGCGACGCTTTTCTCTTCTTGGGTCTTGATAGTGACAGCAGAAACTCCTTAACTCTTTGGTATGATCCATAATTAGAACGAGTTAGCAGGTAACTTATGTATCGACTCAAGTATCCAACTGAACAGAGCGATCCACCACTTTCTCCTAGAGAGACATTGCCAACAATGTATGACTTGCCTAGCGAAAATCATGAGGAGAATGGGGTGGATCAATTTCATAGTTTTCAGTCTGAGCTTTTATGGCTCACATTTCGCCCTGCGAATTACAAGAGCGATCGCATATTTAGCGCCAGTGATCTCAATCTTTATTACGATGTCCATCACCAAAATTGGTATAAGCGCCCCGATTGGTTTGGCGTGGTTGGTGTACCCAAACTCTATGATGATCAAGATCTGCGGCTAAGTTATGTAATCTGGCAAGAAGGAGTTAGTCCGCATATCGTTGTGGAACTACTATCACCCAGTACCGAAAAAGAAGATTTAGGTGAATCCCGCCCAAGAGCGCAAATTTATCAAAATGGCAATGCCGAGAAGCCTCCATCCAAATGGGAGGTATATGAAAAGATTTTGCGAATTCCTTACTATGTGATATTTAGCCGCTATACCGATCAGATGCGAGTGTATATGTTACAAAGCGATCGCTATGTAGAAACAGATCTCACAGAGCCAAAGGTGTGGATGCCTGAAATTGAGTTGGGAATCGGTCTATGGGAAGGTGAATATAAAGGAGTTAATCGCCTATGGTTGCGTTTTTATGATGCTAATGGTCATTGGATCTTGACTGAAGCAGAACAATCTGAACAACGAGCTAAATATTTAGAGCAACGCTTGCGAGAGTTAGGGATAGAACCTTAGGAAATCGTGGTATTAGTTACGCTCTTTCAATATCCTATAGCAATGTAAGTTTTGCTTAGGACATAAAACCAAAAAGATGGGTGGCGGCGCGAAGCGCCGCCACCCATCTTTTTAGTTTTGATTTGTCCTATCTATCTCTTGCGTTGCTATATTAAAAAAGGGTTTGGAGACCAAACCCTTACATTTTTTGGATAGGTAGGGGCTTGGTCTCCAAGCCCAAGTCTCTGTTTCCATGTATCAGTTAGCTATTTTTACGATCGCGCAAAATCTCTGAAAGCCTCTCTCCTGCGAGTTTCACTATCTCTTGAACTCGAATTAATGGAATATTATACGATCGCGCCAGCTTCGCACAGTCCTCATATTCTGGCTGAATCGTACAGAATCCATCGCGCCATGCAATCTTGACCCGCGCCTTGCCATATTCCGTTTCGACTTTATGAATTTCCCGATAGAGAATTTTACGCTCCTGTAATCGATATCTGATACCGAGAGTACTGGTTTCCTGAAACAGAATTTGCTCACAAATGGTTTGACGATCGCAGGGACAAATAACCGTAATCAGTATCCCATTGCGAGATTTCTTCATACCGATCGCTTGGGTATAAACATCCAGAGCGCCATTTGCTAATAACTGCTCCATCGTATAGGCGATCGCTTGCGCGGTCATGTCATCGACTTGAGTTTCTAAAACAGCGACGGTTTCGACAGTTTGAAACCATTGAAGTAAAGGATCATCGGGCAACGCCCGAAGTTCCTTTACTTCAAGATTTTTTTTTTGCTCTTACCAATCCATAGCCGCAAAGTATTAGGAATTTCTAAATCTTGCGTACCAGCACCTAAACCCACTTTTTTGATTTTCATTAAGGGAACTTCGCCAAATTTTTCACTGAGAGTTACAGCGATCGCCGCACCTGTGGGTGTGACTAATTCTTTCCTAATACCATTGTCAAACGTAGTCACCCCATGCATTTCCCACAATTTTAATGTGGCAGGTGCTGGCACTGGCATTTTACCATGATCGCAATTTACATATCCCCCACCCGCAGGCAAAGCCGAACAATAGATTTTTTCAACTTCTAACCATGCAAATCCTGCACAGGTACAGACAATATCAACGATCGCATCGATCGCCCCCACTTCATGAAAATGTACTGCTTCAGGTGCAATGCCATGTACTGCTCCTTCCGCGATCGCTAGTTCTTTAAAGGTTGCTAAGCTCCAAACTTCAACCTGTTTAGGTAATTTAGCATTACGGATAATTTTCTCAATATCGGGTAAGTGACGATGAATTGGATGGGAATGCGCTTTATGGGAATGCTCATGGCTATGGGAATCATGATTATGTTCTTCATGGCTATGGGAATGAACATGATCAGAATGAGAATGAGATTGTTCAGCCACAATGGTGGGTGGTTCCACGCCGCTATAGTTTAGTAGTTCGACATGCATTTTTGTGGCTGCTATCCCACCTCGATGAACGGATTCTGTCCACAACTTAACTTCGCGATCGAGTCCTAATTGATGAACAATATCTTGTAAATATTCTAAAGGTACACCTGCACTCACCAACGCACCTAAACACATATCACCCGCAATTCCTGTCGGACAATCCAAATATGCAACGAGTCCCATGCTAAGCCTTATGGAATTTATAAAAATAACCTGCAACTGAATCCTAGCATTTCAAACCCAAAAAAGCGTAAAGCGGCGCTTCGCGCCGCCTAATGCCTTTTTGGTTTTATGTCCTAAGCAGCGCAAACCTTACATTGCTATAACAGTATTATTTCAGAGAAATTCCAATTACTCCCTGAAGATTTGCACCTGTCCAAATCGTACTTTCAATAACTACATCAGTTAAATTAGCATTAGTTAGATTTGCCTTTTCTAAGTTAGTTCCAGTTAAGATCGCACCACTCAAATCAGCACCAGCTAAATAAGCATTTTGTAGGTCAGCGATCGCAAAATTTGCTTTTTTAAGAATTGCTATACTCAGATCCACTTCCTGCATTTCTGCATGACGAAATTTTGTTTCGATACAAGTTGTCTGTGACAAAATAGCCCTGTACATATAGGTTTGACTAAAATCAGCATCACTGAGATTTGCTTTCGTAAAATTAGCCATGCTCAGAGAAGCATCATTCAAAAATGTATTACATAAGGATGCTCCAACTAGTTGCGCTCCACTTAAAATCGCACCGCCCAAGTTTGCGTTGTTCAAAATAGCATTGTTTAAAATAGCCTCACTAAAATTCGCCATTAGGCAGCCCGCCATACTAATATCGGCAAAATCAAGGGATGCTCCGCATAAATTAGCACGAGTTAATAATGTTCCCCTTAATTTAGCTCGATTTAGTTTGGCTTTACTTAAGTTCACATTGCTTAAGTTTGCGCCACTAAAGTCAGTGTTTTGGAGATTTGCACCACTAAGATTTGCTCCGCTAAGATTTGCCCCTTTGAAGCTCTCATCACTAAGATTTGCTCCACGTAAATCTGCGCCACTAAGATTGGCGATGCCAAGATTTATACCTCTCAGTTCTAGCGATCGCAGATCTGTATTAGAGAGATTGACATCTTGAAGATTAGCCTGACTAAAGTTAACTTGCTTGAGAGTTGCACCACTCAAGTTAGCTCCCTTTAGATTGGCATTTACAAGGGCTGCCTCAGTTAAGTTTGAACCCGATAGATTTGCTTGGGATAAATCTGTTTTACTTAAGTTAGCTTTACTCAAGTTTACTTTAGACAGATTTGCACCACCTAGCTTCAAACCAGATAAGTCAGCCTTTTGCAGATCGATCTCGTCAGGCTGAGTTTTTTCACGCCAAGCATTCCAACGCTCAGCGCCATCTTTAATATGTCGAACAATCTTTAGATCAGCCAAGATGATTTAGTGAATATTTAATAAATAGATGTTTAGATATACTCAGGGCTTACGCCACCATACACACAATTGCAAGGCTCAAAGATCAAACCAGTTGAAATGGGTTGTTTAGAATTATGCTTTAGTCCATGTCAGCAGAGTTGAGCTTTTAGACAAGAACTTAAGTTCTTGATTTATTCTAGTACTTCTAATCTAAGATTTTATTGGATAAATCTATACAAGCTAAATGGCTGAGAGACAGCACGAGCACAATTTTATAAGTACCTGTGCAGAATAAATTACCCAAACCCGTAAAGTTGCGCCCCTGCGGGGCGCAACTTTACGGGTTTGGGTTTGTAATTAATTATGCCCATCTACTTAGTAACGCAAAGCATTGCTATCAATTATCGATCGCTGTTTTAGCATTGCGTTGCCAGCGATCGCGTTTAATTCTTCTCAAAGCTGAGCCTGTAAAATGTTGATCCCATTCTTGATCAGTCATATTTACTAAGGCTTCTAGCGGAGGATCAATATTGTGAGGGAAAGGCTGAAAATCATTCTCCAATGTTTCTTGAGCAAATCGCTGATTCCAAGGACAAACATCTTGGCAAATATCACAACCTGCCACCCAGTTTTGTAAATTAGTGGCGATCGCATCGGGGATTTGTGCAGCTTTGTTTTCAATTGTATGAAAAGCAATACAGCGATTGGCATCGACTACAAAGGGCTGGGCGATCGCTCCCGTCGGGCAGGCATCAATGCAGCGAGTACAAGTACCACAATGATCAGTATGTGGGCGATCGGGTTCTAATTCTAAATTAGTTAACACTTCTCCCAAAAATAACCAAGAACCATAGTCCCGCGTAATCACATTGCTATGCTTGCCAATCCAACCAATCCCTGATCTCTGAGCAAAGGCTTTTTCCGCAATTGGGCCAGTATCCACATAATAACGAGTTTGAATATTTTCCCCTTGAGTATTTAACCAAGTTGCCAAAGCTTTGAGCTTCTTGGTTAAAACCTTGTGGTAGTCACGCCCCCAACCGTAGCGGGAAATTTTACCAACATTGCGATCGCTAGAATGCTGATGAGGGGTGTAGTAATTTAAAGCCACACAAATAACTGACTTTACTCCTGTCATTACCTGTGAGATATCTTGCCGTTTAGGATTGGTCATCCAGTCCATATCCGCTTGATATCCTAAGGCTAACCATGACTGCAAACGTTCCGCCTCGATGCCCGATTCAGCTTTAGCTATGCCAACCTTGCTAAAACCGAGAGCGATCGCCTGTTGTTGGATCGCTACTTTAATTTCTGCTTGCGATAATTTTTTCATAATGCCAATAATATAGGCAGTGCAAAGCATTGCCTATATTATTAACCACCACCTAACCAACCAAAAAATCCACCTTTTTTGTCATTCTTGGCTTTAGGGTCTGTTTTTGTCTGGTTATTATTACCACTGGCATTAGTACCACTAGCATTATTACCACTTACTTGCTCAATATATTGCCTAGCTATTGATTCATCAGGATTTAGTTTTAAGGCTTGCTGAAAGCTGACTTTAGCCATGCCTGATAACTTTTGATTCATGTAGACAAATCCCAACAAAGCATGACATTTGCTATTGTTACAATCTATTTGGATAGCACTCCGCAGTTCCTTTAAAGCTGAAGCCCATAACTTTTGATTGATAAAGTTTTCCGCTTGACGAATATATTGATTAAGTGAACCATCAGCAGCATTATTTTTATTGCTCGCTTGGTTGTTATTGGTAGTTTGATTGGTGTTTTTTGCTGCATTAGCCGCAGTGTTAGATGTGCTGCTGTTGTTACGCAATGGTGCTTGAGACTCGCTCCGCATTTGATAACTGCCCGCACTATTGGAATAAGCTGAGCCTGTTCTATTAGTTCCTGTGTTATTAACGCCCGCGTTACTAGTAGAACTTGTTGAACTTGCTCTATTAACAGATGTATTATTTTGAATGCGGGTGTCATCGCTGCTAGTAGGCTTTGCTGGCGATGTATAGGCATTGCTAGAACTTACAGTTGGGTTACTTGGTGCATGTTTGTACCCCTCTTGTAGCAGGATATGCACTAAATTTAGTTCACTTAATAAGCCAATGTGTTCTAAAGCTTTGCCTAGATCTTGATACTGTTGTTTGGCTATTTCATGAATTGTTTGCTCATAATTAACTTCCTTTGAGGAAACCAAGTATTTTTGGGCAATATCTGACTGTGGTAAAAATTTTTGATTACGCTTCATTAAGCGTTTGCCCAGCAGTTTAAGAATTGCCGAATATTCTGTCCGTTCTCGCTCTTGAGACAGGACATTGTAGGCAGGATTAACTAATTTGGATAGATATTGGGTAGCTATTTGCTTTTCAGAATGCGATCGCCCATGAATATCAGGATGTAGACATTTGGCAATTAGAAGGTATCGTCTACGTACAAGGGAAGACTCTGCTGTTAATGGTAAGCCCAACACAGCATAGTAATCATTAAAGTCATATTGACCGATGCCGCGATCTATACGAAATGTTCTTGGGGTTTCCACTATCTATCCTCTGCGTTGCTCTACCCAAACAAGATCTTTCCAAACAAGATCTTTCAGATTTTAAAAGATTCTAAACTAGATAAGTAATAATAGCTTACCCATTAGTAGTACAGGTACTATCGCAATAATCACATATTTTCTATAGATTAAAGTACACAAGGTTGATTCGCTCCTAATCTTTTGGATAAAGCAAACTAAGTAGATGAGCATAATTAATTACAAACCCAAACCCGTAAAGTTGCGCCCCGCAGGGGCGCAACTTTACACGGGTTTGGGTAATTTATTCTGCACAGGTACTTATAAGCTGGCTAAAACTTGTTTTGCGGTTTGAATTTGCTCATTACTAAAACCTGCTTCGTTAAGAAAGTTTAAAAATTCAGGACTACGATATCGAGAATCAACACCGATCGCCTCTCTAAAAGTTTTTTTTGCCATAGTTTGATCACCAGATGTCCATTGGGCGATCGCACTAGCTACAAAGGGATGGGGATTATTTGGTTCTAGTTGAATTGCTCTTTGGGCATAGGCGATCGCTAGATCATATTGCTGTAAGCGTTGATAAGCCAAGCTGAGATTGTAATGGGCGATTTCGTTGTCAGCTTTGAGCATCGCCGCCCAACTATGCAGGATTATAGATTGCGGTAAATCGCCACGCACTAAATAAACAATGCCGATCGCATTAAAAGCTTGCTGTGATGTTGGTGATAAATAAATTGCTTCCCACAGTGAAGTAGCAGCATCATCATATTTTTTGGCAAGGTGTTGTGTCCAGCCAAGGATAATGCGCCCATCCAGATTTTGAGGATCGAGGGTGACTGATTTTTGCAAAGCGGCGATCGCTTCATCAAAACGTTCCTGCTGACGATAGGCAAGCCCCTGCTGACGATATTCATCAGCAGCGCGTTTGTTGGCTGGGGTGGTTTTGAGAGTCTGCGATAAATTTGCTTTGGTATTAACCGCGATCGCAGGTAATACTGACATGATGTTTGTGAGTACTACGCACAAATTCAAGCAGATCAAGAGTGTTGGCGATCGTTTCAAGAGAAATTTCCTGTTGGTTATACAAAAAAGTGGCAATTCTAATTATGAAACTGATTTTGTTGTTTCTAACTATGCAAGAAAAATAAATGAAGGCGGCGCTTCGCGCCGCCTTCATTTATTTTTCTTAGGATTTAGGGAGAGTCTCGCTTTGCGAGACTTTTGCATCATTTGCTTGCGTTAATTTGCCTATATGCTCTTGAAACTAGTTGATCATTAACAAAAGTAGCATTCATGCTTAAGTCGGGAGTTGACCAACTAATCACCACTGCGCGATCGCCAAACTTGCGATCAATCCCCAAAGGCTTTCCTTCAGCTCCCAAGATACTTGCCACTTGGTTGTAACGCATTCCCCGACTCAAACAGACATAGTTTTTGAGATTTATCGCAGGATTGCCACAACGGTATTGGGCATTGGTCATATTGCTGTCATGATGTTGGTTGGGCAAAAGTGCCAAGTTAAATGATGGACCAGACAGAGCCTCAATCAGCCACAAGGCGGCGATGACCATCACCCCAACAATTAGCAAATCCTCAATTACAGATCGCACCAAGTTTCGTTGATGGCGACGTTTGATTTGCTGAGCTTTTTCCTTTGTCCAAGTTTCCCAAGGGAAAGTATCAACCCATTGGATCGTGTCATTAAACTTTGCGATCGCATTGATTCGCACTGCATCCAATGCACCTCTGGGATCGCGAATTGTAATACGGCTGACTGTACGAGCTGCTTCGAGTGTTTTGGGATCAGTTAACCAGCCACGAAAACGGCGGACAAGGTTGCCAATTTTCGATTTGCCCTTAACTAGAGAACTTGCTTGCACATTCCGCACAGGCAGTCTCTTCGCATCATTACGCGCAAGAGCATTTTGTGGTAACGTTGCTGGTGCAGCGATCAAGCGAATGTCTCGACCCTGTGTTAAAAATGGTACTGCTTCCCCAATCACATAAAATTCCCATTCAATCCGCCGCACCCCAATTAATTGTAGGCGATTGAAATATCGATCAATACTTTGTGTAAATTCATTTAGGCGATCGCGATCAGCATCAGAAGCAATCAGGGTAAAAGCAATGGATAGAACTTGCTGCTCAAACTTAAATTCTGTTTGCTCAGCAGCCACTAGATCCATATAATCGGAAGCAAGACTCGTCAGAACATGCTGCAATTTCTGCCAAGCCTGTCTATCTTCAAGATTTAATCGCACTGCTTTCATGATTTATCCTCATCTTAGACCTTAGTTAGGTCTCATCGTCTTTGGCAACTTTTTGAATATATGGTTGCCCTGTTTGTAACAAGCAGGATGTTACCCAAACCCTTGTATTTTTTTAACATGCTTGAAAATATAGCTGTAGCCAGTCAAGTCAGGACATAAAACCCAAAATAAAAGTGGCGGCGCGAAGCGCCGCTACTTTTATTCATTAATCAGATCCAAAAGAAAAGAGATGGCGCTTTGCGCCATCTCTTTTCTTTATTACAGCAAGTTACGTTCAATAAACTCTTCTATTGCTTCTTTGGCTTCTCTAAGCCCTATTCCTGTTTCTTCTCGATAGAGCTTAATAGCTTCTAACTTTCTATAGGGATCAAGGGCGATCTGCTTGACTCGATCTGAAAGTTGAGATGGAACTTCAAGCTCCATACGATTTAAGAGCAAGCTTAGTGAGAGATCCATGCGTTTCATCTTTTTCTCAAGCCGCCTAATACTTGATTGGAGACTAAAGGTAATCAACACAATCGTAAAAAGGCAAGCATAAATAACGCCATCTGTTACTGTCATCATCCAACCCAAAAAAATCTAAAATTGATATTTATAAACCACTGATAGCTCTTTCAAGATTAGCGCGGGATTGGTTATAACCGATGATAGCTTGCAATCGATTAACCTCAGCACGAGTACGGTCTGACTCAGCAGTAATTACCTCAAGCTGTGTACCCACTCCTGCATCAAGGCGCAAACGAGCTAGACGCAATGCTTCTTCAGCACTTGCCACAGCTTTGGTTGCTGTTTCAATTTGCTGAAAGCGCGATCGCTGATTGATATATGACTCTTCTACGTCATAACGAGCTTGACGAGCATCTTGCTCAAACCGAGTTTCGGCAATAGCTTGGTCAGCTTTAAATTGATTTACTTGTGCGACAGCTCTACCACCGTCATAGAGATTCCAGTCTAGTCTTGCGCCAACTTGGTATCCAACGCCAATCCCACTACCACTGGTAAATTCAGAAGCCGTATTAAAGTTGCCAAATAAATTAACCCTAGGTCCTAATTGAGCTAGGGAGCTATTAGCACGATCGCGAGCTACTTCACGCTCTAATTTGCGAATATCTAGCTCAGCACGGTTCCTTACCGCTAGCAAGATTGTTTCTTCTATTGGTAATTTCCATTCAGGTACAGGTGCGATTTTATCAGCAGCCGTAATCTCGACAATCGCAGGGTAATTTAGCTGACGAGATAACTCCCGTCTGGCTACCAACTGAGCCGCTTCGGCATTGAGTAAATCTTGCTTAGCATTAGCAAGTTGCACTTCAGATTGCAATACATCAAATTTTGTGCCAACACCTGCTCTTTCTCTAGCTTTGGTATCTTTTAAGCTTCTTTCAGCATTTTCAACAGCTTTGCGTTGAATACGGATAGTTTCATCGGTATTTTGCAAGTTGTAATAGCCTGAAACAATACTGAGGCGTATATTTTGTCTGATCCGACTGAGATCTGCTTCCGCGATGCGTAAGTTGTTTTCCGCGATCCGAATGGCCGCATCCTTAGCCCCTGAATCAAAAATATTGTAATCAACCCCGATCGTACCAGTGAGTGGATTACTAGTGGTTTTGCCTAAAGGGGTATTGTTGTTAATACTATTTAGACGTACTTGGGCTGAGTCACTGTAACTGTACTGCACTGATCCTGTAACCGTTGGCGATCGCAAGGTTTCAGCTTCTTGTAATACAGCACGAGCACGTTCGATCACTATTCTGGCTCGAATTGCATCAGAATTAGTCTTTTCAACTAAGTCAAGAAGTTCTGCGAGGGAGACAGGCTTGGTGATGTCTAGCTTGACTTGACTGGGGGTAGTAGGTACAACTAGTGTTTGGGCAGGATCGAGTTGCCCTGAATTCGAGGCGGCTGAGCTAGGGATTACTCTGGCGGGTTCGGTCGAAGAACTGACTTTTTCTGGTTGTGCTCGTAGGCTATCTTGCAAGATAGTTGACTCTGAGGCAGGTAATATTGACTTGTCTGGAGATACGCCTTTGGGCAAAGCTGCGATCGTCAACTGGATATCTTGGAGGATTGGTTTCTGATTACTAATTAATCCAGCATTTGTCGTATTAATTTGTAGGCTATCCACCTTTGCTGGGATTTTCACTTCTGAAGCGATCAATGAAGTGTATTGGGTGGTATCGTCAGGCTCTAGGACAACCTTGGTATAAGGTGTCAGGGGCATGGTAAATTCTTGAGCATTGGCTGTCCAAGCTGGAATCAGAAGCGATAAACTCGCACCAAGCGTCAACCAACTGGAAGAAATTCGCATAATTCAGTCCGTCACTCCTCGCATTTAAATAGCAACCAACATACCTTAGTCAAAGCATCTTCTGATAGCTCCTACATCACATTCATCATGCTATCGGGTAAAGATGTCTGTATCTGTATGTTTGCATTACAGATTGTAGTATAAACCTAGAAATTTAGAGATATTACCCACAAAAGTCTCTAGATTTTGATCTCAAAATTTGAAGGACATAAAACCAAAAAGATGAGTGGCGGCGCTTTGCGCCGCCACTCATCTTTTTGGTTTTGAGGGGTAGAAACTGCACATGCCAAAGCTGCTTTGATGGGAAAACAGGAATTCACGTCCCTTCTACTTTCTAAGCTTTAATATTAGGTATAACGTCGCGACAATTTTTACAGACTGTATCTAAAATGAATATTCTCCCATCATTAACTGCTCCGCAGGCTTGGCATGGTGATGCCCTTGCGATCGCTGTTTTTGCTAGTCCAAAAGCGAGTAATGAGCAATCAGAAAATCCCGTAAAGCGAACTCTAGAACTATCTGCGCCATTAAAAAACTTGGATATTCAGGTTTTGGCTTGCACTTTAACGGATTTGATTACTGAGTCAGAGTTTACGGGGGAAATAGGGGCTACGGTCAGTGGACGTGTGGGTATTGACTATGCAATTCGTAAGGTGATTTTGATTGGTTTAGGAGATCCTGCTAAAGCTACTGCGGATGTCTGGCGTAAAGCTGCTGCATCGGCGGTGAAATGGGCTAATAAGGAGAAGGTGAAAAAGCTGGCGCTTTCTTTTCCTGCCTATAACCAAGATGTGAGTTTGACGGCTCAAGCGATCGCTGAAGGTGCGTTGCTTGCAGCGCATCAAGACAAACGGTTTAAATCCAAAAATGCCAATCCGCAATTCCTCGATCAAGTGGAGGTTTTAGAAACTGATCCTGAATTAGCAAATCCTGCGATCGCTAAGGCGCAGCAGATTGTTGATGGGGTGATATTGGCGAGAGAGCTAGTATCTGCGCCTGCGAATATCGTTACGCCGATTACGCTTGCGGAAACTGCGGTAGCGATCGCTAATGACTCAGGTTATTTCACTGTCAAAATTCTTGAACAAGCTGATTGTGAAGCCCTCAACATGGGTGCATTTCTTAGTGTGGCAAGAGCCTCGGATATTCCGCCGAAGTTCATTCATCTCACCTACAGCAACGGCACACCCAAGCGCAAATTGGCAATTGTGGGCAAAGGCTTAACCTTTGACTCTGGCGGTTTGAATCTGAAAACTGGTGTGGGTAGCAGCATCGAACTGATGAAAACTGACATGGGCGGCTCGGCGGCGGCGTTGGGTGCAGCTAAAGCGATCGCAAAGCTGCAACCCACTGACATCGAAGTGCATTTCATCGTCGCCTCTTGCGAAAACATGGTTAATGGCAGTGCCATGCGTCCAGGGGATATCCTTACGGCTTCCAATGGCAAAACCATTGAGGTGAATAATACTGATGCTGAAGGTCGCTTAACTCTTGCCGATGCGCTGGTCTATGCTGACAAGTTGGGTGTGGATGCGATCGTCGATCTTGCCACCCTGACAGGTGCTTGTGTAGTGGCTCTAGGTGAAGATATTGCTGGGATGTGGTCGATTGATGATGCCTTTGCTGAGGCGATCGCTAAAGCCGCAAAACATGCTGGAGAGAAATTCTGGCGGATGCCCCTCGAAGATCCCTATTTCGATCAATTAAAGTCAGTGGTTGCTGATTTTAAAAATACAGGTTCACGGGCTGGTGGTGCGATTACAGGAGCTTTATTCCTGAAGCAATTTGTGGAGAAAACTAGGGCATGGGCGCACCTTGATGTGGCAGGTCCCGTTTGGACTGAGCGGGAGTCTGGTTATAACAATGCTGGTGGTACTGGTTTCGCAGTGCGAACTTTGGTGAATTTAATTATCAATTAAACAAAAAAGGCTTGCTTAGCAAGCCTTTTTTGTTTAATTGGTTAATAATGTAGCAGTCCTAAATCTGGGTCACAAAGCAATGAGCGATGAGTCTAATCTGACATCAGCCAATATTTCCCCTGAGAATGAGGATTTATTGCAAGAGCTTTCGATGACGCTGGATCTGTATGAGGATGAGTTTAAGCTGCTGTTGGCTCGATGCAACTATCAAGATTTACGCGATCGCCTGATTACTCGCCTCAAGGAAATTCATCCACAGCCGATTTATGAGATTAGGTTGCCGCGAACGCAAAGGGATTTATATAACTACATCATTTCTCAAGTACCGTCAGAAACTCCCGCAGCATTGTCCATCGTGGGACTGGATGAACTTGAAGTTCTACAGGCAGCACTGTTGGATCTGAATATCAATCGCGAAATGTTTCGCAATCACTGCCCCTATCCGATTGTGTGGTGGATTTCCGATGCGGTGCATAAGCGGATTATTCGGGTTGCTCCTGACTTTGAGAGTTGGACGACGACTCTTGACTTTGAGATCGCTACCGATGAGTTAATAACTTCTTTGCATGATGGCAGTGAAACTTTATTTAGTCATGTACTCGCGCCCAGTGAGGTTCCTTTTTTTAAAAAGTTGGGGGAAATTAATCGTCTAGGTTCGATTCAATGTTCGGAACTGGAAATAGCGCTCAAGGACTTAGGCGATCGCGGTTTAAATCTTGAGCCGAAATTGCAAGCAAATCTTAACTTTATTCGCGGTTTAGATACGCTGCCGCCAAATAACTCACCTGAAAAGGCTTTGCAGTATTTGCAAGCGAGTTTTAACTATTGGCAAGAAATTCAAGATTTTGAACGTTGTGGTCTATTAATCAACCAAATTGGACAAGTCAATTACACAATTGCGGATGCTGAGAAATATCGCACACCTAATTGGGAATTAGCGCGATTGGGTTTTCAATCTGCTATCGATTTTTTTGAAAAGATAAACCGTTCTGATTTCGTAGCAAATATAATTATTCGCCTTTTTGTTACGGCATATCGCATGTCTGATTGGGATGCTGTTGAGGCAATTGTCCAAAAAGCTTTACCTTTACATCAGCAGTTTCTTGAACCTTATCATCTCTCGTTAGACTATCGATATCTAGCGGAGGTCGCGCTCCAAAAACAAGAATGGGAAACTGCCAGAAATCACGGAAAAATGGCGCTTTCTTTCTTGGATCAATCTCCTCAGGATTATCAAAAATGGCGCAATTTATATCTATTTATCATTGCTCAAGCTGAAATCAAACTCGAAAATTATCAAGAGGGATTAAAACTACTCCTTGAAGCAAAAGCGTTAGGAGATACTGGTCATCCACAGATTTATATCAAACTTTTAACAGAACTGCGATCGCTCTACACTAAACAAAAGCAATATCTCGAAGCCTATGTCACTAAGCAAGAACAGTATGCGATTGAGCAGCAATATGGCTATCGTGCGTTTATTGGTGCGGGAAGATTACAGGGTAAGAAGTCAGTCGGCAAATCTCAAACTGATGTAGCAACAGAAATTGAGGCTTCTGGTAGAAAACTTGATCTTGATGAGTTGATTACGCGCATTGCGAAGCCGAGTTATAAGCTGATTGTGCTGTATGGCAAGTCAGGCGTTGGTAAGAGTTCGCTGGTGAATGCAGGATTGATTCCGCTGTTGGAGCATACTTCCTTTGAGGGTAGGGATGTTTGCGCGATCGCCTTGCGGGTATATACAAATTGGGAAGAGGAGTTGGAGAAAGCTTTGAAGATCGTCTCCTTTCAGCCCCCTCTTCCATTAGAAAGTAAAGCCCTCACCCCCCAGCCCCCTCTCCCATTGGGAGAGGGGGAGCAAGACTCTGTTCTTAATTCGTTGTCTAAGAATGAAGTCTTGCTCCCCTCTCCGTCTGGGAGAGGGGCTGGGGGTGAGGGTCTTATCTCAAAACTACGAGAAAAAGAAGCGCAAAATAAACGTCTAGTCTTGATTTTTGATCAGTTTGAGGAGTTCTTTTTTGTTTATTACAATCAACCCACTGAGCGGCGGCGCTTTTTTGAGTTTATTGGGAAGTTGCTGAATGATTCGCAAAATCTATCTTCGCTGAAGGTGGTTTTGTCTTTGCGGGAGGACTATCTGCATTATTTGCTGGAATGCAATCAGATTGATAGCATGGCGGCGATCGACCAAGATATTCTCAGTAAGAATGTGTTGTATCGGGTGGGGAATCTCAAGGTGGAGGCGGCTAAGTCGCTGATCCAAACCCTGACGGAGAAGTCGCGGTTTTATTTGGAGCCTAAGCTGATTGGGGTGATCGCAGATGATCTTAAGGATGAGTTAGGTGAGGTGCGTCCCATTGAGCTTCAGGTTGTGGGGGCGCAGTTACAGCAGGAGGGAATTAAGACTTTGGAGCAATATCGTCTATTGGGTACGAATCCGAAGGCGATATTGGTGGAGCGTTATTTGAATGATGTGATTGTGGATTGTGGTGAGGAGAATAATCGATTAGCTAAGTTTTTGTTGTTTATGTTGACCGATGAGCGGGGGACTCGTCCCTTAAAGACTCGTGAGGAGTTAGAGAAAGATTTGCATGATTTGCTGGCTGAGATGCAGGGAGATACGTCGGCGTTAGATTTGGTGTTGGAAATTTTTGTGCGATCGGGTTTGGTGGTGTTGATTCCTGAGTCACCTTTGGATCGGTATCAGTTGGTGCATGACTATCTGGCGGAGTTTATCCGTGCGTCGCAAGCGCCTGAGATGGCGAAGTTGCAGCAGGAATTGGCGGAGACTAAGGAAACATTGAAGGAAACTGTGGATCGGCTGAGTGTTGCCGTTAAGGAGGAAGAGGCGGCGAAGTTTAAGGCAAGGGGGCGGAGTCGGTTGGCTTTTGGGGTGGGGATTGTGGCTAGTGTGATGGCAGTGGGCGCAGGGATTGCGGGTTTTATGGCTCTAAAAACTAGTGTTGACTCGCAATTTGTTACTGAGAGCTACAAGATGTTATCGTTAATGAATGGCAATCTTGAACTTGAGGCGTTAGTTGAGGTAGTAGAGACGGGGGAGAGATTAAAAAAAGATCAGATCGCCTCTCCCGACACAAAGATTCGGGTGATTACATCCATGCAAGAGGTGATCTATGCCATAAAAGAAAAAAATCGCTTTGCTCATAGCGCTAGTGTCACTAGCGTTGCCTTTAGCCCCGATGGCAAGACGATTGCGACAGGAAGTGGGGACAACACCTTCAAATTGTGGAATCTGGAAGGAAAAGAAATCCAAACCTTGAAAGGGCATAGCTCTGGTGTCAGTAGCGTAGCCTTTAGTCCCGATGGCAAGACGATCGCCACAGGAAGTGGGGACAACACCTTCAAATTGTGGAATCTGGAAGGCAAAGAAATCCAAACCTTGAGAGGGCATAGTGAAAATGTCAGTAGCGTAGCCTTTAGTCCCGATGGCAAGACGATCGCGACAGGCAGCGGGGACAATACCGTCAAATTGTGGAATCTGGAAGGAAAAGAAATCCAAACCTTGAAAGGGCATAGCAATTGGGTTAGTAGTGTAGCCTTTAGTCCCGATGGCAAGACGATTGCCACAGGAAGTGGGGACAACACCGTCAAATTGTGGAATCTGGAAGGAAAAGAAATCCAAACCTTGAAAGGGCATAGCTCTTATGTCAGTAGCGTAGCCTTTAGTCCAGATGGCAAGACGATCGCCACTGGCAGTTTCGACACAACCATCAAATTGTGGAATCTGGAAGGAAAAGAAATCCAAACCTTGAGAGGGCATAGTGAAAATGTCAGTAGCGTTGCCTTTAGTCCAGATGGCAAGACGATTGCCACTGGCAGTTTCGACTCAACCGTCAAATTGTGGAATCTGGAAGGAAAAGAAATCCAAACCTTGAGAGGGCATAGCATTGGTGTCAGTAGCGTTGCCTTTAGTCCAGATGGCAAGACGATCGCCACAGGAAGTGTGGACAACACCGTCAAATTGTGGAATCTGGAAGGCAAAGAAATCCAAACCTTGAAAGGGGAAATTAGCGTTGCCTTTAGTCCAGATGGTAAGACGATCGCCACAGGAAGTGTGGACAACACCGTCAAATTGTGGCAGATCGATGGAAAAGAAATCCAAACGTTGAAAGGGCATAGCGCTTGGGTCAGTAGCGTAGCCTTTAGTCCAGATGGCAAGACGATCGCCACAGGAAGTCAGGACAAAACCGTCAAATTGTGGAATCTGGAAGGCAAAGAAATCCAAACCTTCAAAGGGCATAGCAGTGATGTCACTAGCGTCACCTTTAGTCCCGATGGCAAGACAATCGCCACAGGAAGTCAGGACAAAACCGTCAAATTGTGGAATCTGGAAGGCAAAGAAATCCAAACCTTCAAAGGGCATAGCAGTGATGTCACTAGCGTCGCCTTTAGTCCCGATGGCAAGACCATTGCGACAGGAAGTTACGACACCACTGTCAAACTGTGGGATATAGAAGTTAGCAAAGAAATTCAAACATTGAAAGGGGATAGCTCTATTGTCTTTAGCGTCGCTTTTAGTCCCGATGGTAAGACGATTGCCTTAGGAAGTTATGACAAAACCGTCGAATTGTGGAACATAGAAGGTAAAAAAATCCAAACCTTGAAAGGGCATAGCTCTATTGTCTGGAGCGTAACCTTTAGCCCCGATGGCAAGACCATTGCGACAGGAAGTAATGATAACACTGTCAAATTGTGGAATATAGAAGGCAAAGAAATCCAAACTTTGAAAGGGCATAGCAAGCGTATCAGTAGCGTCGCCTTTAGTCCCGATGGCAAGACGATTGCGACAGGAAGTTACGACAACACCGTTAAGTTGTGGAGTTTGGATTTAGATCGTCAATTGGGACTTGCTTGCCATTGGCTACAAGACTACATCTCGACACAGCCAGACTTGCAACAAAGATTGGCAATTTGCAAAGAGCCGCTAATATTGAAAGCAGCAGCACCTGCCCTTGTCGCAGAGGCGAGAACAAAGCTCATGAGCAGTCAAAAAGATGATGCGATTTGGCTATTTAAAGAAGCCAAAAAACTCGATCGCGAACTTGTTCTTGATGCGGACATAGAAAACATGATCAAACAAAATAAGCACAAGTAGACTTTAAATGCCCAGATCTTCGACTTTTTCTTTGCAATCAAAAGTGATTTTCAAGTTCACAAAAAAAGTCGGGGATCTTAATCTCTGTGCTTCAGGTAGTGAGCTAAGCTATCGCCCTGATAAATGCCCAGATCCCCGACTTTTTCTTTGCAATCAAAAGTGATTTTCAAGTTCACAAAAAAAGTCGGGGATCTTAATCTCTGCTTTTCAGTTAGTGAGCTAAGCTATCGCCCTGATAAATATCCAGATCCCCGACTTTTTCTTTGCAATCAAAAGTGATTTTCAAGTTCACAAAAAAAGTCGGGGATCTTAATCTCTGCTCTTTGGTTTGTGAGTTAAGCGCCCTGATAAATGCCCAGATCCCCGACTTTTTCTTTGCTATCACAAGTGATTTTCAAGTTCACAGAAAAAGTCGGGGATCTTAATCTCTTTTCTTCAGGTTGTGAGATCTAAGCGATCACCCTGATAAATATCCAGATCCCCGACTTTTTCTTTGCAATCAAAAGTGATTTTCAAGTTCACAAAAAAAGTCGGGGATCTTAATCTCTGCTCTTTGGGTTGTGTGGTCAAAGCTATCGCCCTGATAAATACCCAGATCCCCGACTTTTTCTTTGCTATCAAAAGTGATTTGCAAGTTCACAAAAAAGTCGGGGATCTTAATCTCTGTGCTTCAGGTTGTGTGGTCAAAGCGATCGCCCTGATAAATGCCCAGATCCCCGACTTTTTCTCTGCTATCAAAAGTGATTTGCAAGTTCACAAAAAAAGTCGGGGATCTCAATCTCTGCTTTTCAGTTTGCGAGCTAAGCGATCGCCCTGATAAATGCCCAGATCCCCGACTTTTTCTCTGCTATCAAAAGTGATTTGCAAGTTCACAAAAAAAGTCGGGGATCTTAATCTCTGTGCTTCAGGTTGCGATCTAAGCGATCGCCCTGATAAATGCCCAGATCCCCGACTTTTTCTTTGCTATCAAAGTGATTTTCAAGTTCACAAAAAAAGTCGGGGATCTTAATCTCTGTGCTTCAGGTTTGGCGATAGGCGATCGCCATCGATAAAAATGCCAAAAGCTGTTGAGTCAGACCGAAATGACCACAAAATTGGGGCGCGGTTTGCCGTAGAAGCCACACTTACTACAGAACGACGGGTAACCGATCGCTTTTGCCGCTCTCCCATCACCGCAGGTGCATAACCTTTGCGTTTTTTTTATTAATTTTTTTGGTTGCTTCAGCCTGAGCTTTTTCGGCAGTGGGATAGGTTTTGTTTTGTTGTTGACCTTTATCGCCAATACGTCCGTAGCGAATTCGCACCTCCGCACCCTCAACGATGACCTCATAGAACTTGTGCGATCCTTGATCGCCTTCCGATAGTTCTAGATAAGTGATGTCTAAACTCATCGTTTTACTGGCGGCGATCGCCTACGTGTTGACTTGTAAGTGCTGACTTGATTAACCAATTTTGCCCGATTGCTTGACTTAACGAGCAGTTGTCTTACAAAACTTCAATTCAGCTATTTGCGCGATCGCTTCTTTGAACTATATTCTTAGAGCATGATGACAAACTACCGACCACCCAAAAGATGGCTGTATCCCATCGGAAAATTGTCCAAACTTGCGGCGGCGATCGCCCTCGCTGCATTTGCCTATATTCCTACTTCCGCAAAAGCTGAAACCTATATTAATAACCGCACCTGTCCTGCGGACTTTCCGAGCTTGAGTAAGGCTCTAGCTAAGGATTTACCCGACTATCTCAATCGCGTTTACAGTCGCTTAAGGATTAAACGCGAGGTGATGACCATCAGTCAGCCAGAGCTAGAGCCTTTACCCCTTGCCCCCGATCAACCCCGTGATCGCCTCCCGCAACAGATATTTTTATCGATCTTAGAAAGACAATCGGGTAGAACCGAAACATCACAGCGAGCTTACTGGTTATTTTTAGTGCCTACTTCTAACGGTTGGCGGCTAGCGATCGCCTTTATGCGAGTCGGACAAGCGCCGCCTGTAGATGTCAGTGATGCGGCGATCGCTGATGCGGCGAATAAGTGGTTACGCGACTATTGCGATCCTCGTTATAAGCTCTAAAATAATGAATGTCGGCTTCGCCGACATTTATTATTTTGGAAGATTATGTCTTTATTTGAAACTGTGCGATCGCAAATGCCTGTGGAAGTTCCATCGCAGTTAGAACGCATGGATGCATTTTGGAAAAGCTATCGTCAAGGTGATCAAGCGATCGCCAAAGTAGTCCAAACCTCACAGGAGAAGTTAGGCGACAAAGATTTTGATGCAATCGTCTGTGGTGGCACATTGGGCATATTTATCGCCTGTGCGTTGCAGCGCACAGGCTGGCAGGTGGCAATTATTGAACAGGGGATACTGCGGGGTAGAGAACAGGAATGGAATATTTCGCGCAAAGAATTAAACGCATTTTTAGAATTAGATTTACTCACAGAAACGGAATTAGAAACAGCGATCGCGACTGTTTATAATCCTGCGAGAGTTGGCTTTCAAGGAGGTAAGGATCTCTGGGTGCGGGATATTCTCAATATTGGGGTTGATCCTGTTTATCTATTGGAAGTTCTCAAACAAAAGTTTTTAGATGCTGGCGGCAAGTTATTTGAAAAAACTGGATTTAAACAGGCGATCTCTCATGTTGACGGGGTTGCAGTGGAGGTTGCCCTCACCGATGGCGGCTCCTCTCCCAAAGAGGGAGAGGGGAACAAGAGGATTACGGGGCGATTATTGTTGGATGTGATGGGGCATTTCTCGCCGATCGCCAAGCAAGCGCGATCACAGATGCAGGGCAATATCAAACCCGATGGAGTCTGTATGGTGGTGGGAAGTTGTGCTAAGGGAATGCCCGAAAAATCCTATGGTGATTTGATTTATAGCTTTACGCCTATTCAAAATCAATGTCAATATTTTTGGGAAGCATTTCCTGCTAGAGATGGCAGAACTACCTATATGTTTACCTATGTGGACGCTGATCCACAACGTCCTAGTTTTGCTCAACTGATGGAAGACTATCTATTTTGGTTACCTAAATATCAAGAAATAGAACTTAGTCAATTGAAATTTCAACGAGTTCTCTTTGGCTTTTTTCCATCTTACAAACAAAATCCTTTGCAAACACCTTGGGATCGGATTTTGCAAGTAGGTGATAGCTCAGGGATGCAATCACCCCTTAGTTTTGGTGGTTTTGGCGCAATGGTACGACATTTGCCGCGCTTGACC
This sequence comes from Pseudanabaena sp. CCNP1317, assembly GCF_034931345.1. Classification (NCBI taxonomy): domain Bacteria; kingdom Bacillati; phylum Cyanobacteriota; class Cyanophyceae; order Pseudanabaenales; family Pseudanabaenaceae; genus Pseudanabaena; species Pseudanabaena sp. CCNP1317. The sequence continues at coordinate 59,726 of NZ_JAYGIF010000096.1, forward strand.
GATGGAATTAATACGGCGTTGCATCATGACTTATTGTCCAAAGAAAATCTGCGATCACTACAGCCCTATCAACCAAATCTGTCGGTAACTTGGCTATTCCAAAAATCGATGAGTGTCGCTGTCAATCAACAAATCGAAAGCGATCGCATTAATTATCTGCTAGGTGTAACTTTTACGGCGATGGAGAAACTAGGCGATCGGGTTCTCTATCCATTTTTGCAAGATGTGGTGCAGTTCGTTCCCCTCGCCCAAACGATGGTTGCGATGTCGATTGCCGATCCTGTACTAGTTTTGAAAATCATGCAACAGGTTGGTATTGCCACTTTACTAGATTGGCTCAAGCATTATCTGGGTTTGGGCGCATATAGCTTTTTAAATCAACTTGGTCAAAAAGTAGAACCTGCGATCGCCAATTTTTTGCCTGAGCAACAATATCAATGGCAACGTCAGCTTGACGCATGGCACTATGGTTCAGGCGGCGACTATGAGATGAAAGAGTAAAACTCACGTTGTTATTAATATCAAACTCACGTTGAAATTAATAACTAAACCCAGTAAGATTTTTATACCAAAACCCAAGAAGTGAGGGGCGGCGCGAAGCGCCGCCCCTCACTTCTTGGGTTTTGATTTGCCCTAGCGATCTCTTACGTTGCTATAAAAAAGCACAAAATGGCATAGCCATTTTGTGCTTTTTTATTATTGCTGTAGAGCAGTTCTGATTAAAATGCAGCCGCCAACTTCAAATCGTTGGTTTCTAAGATCTGTTGAAGCTCCTCTGCATCAACAGTCTCACGTTCAATCAAATCATGGGCAATCTTGTCAAGAACATGACGGTTATCAATGAGAAGCTGCTTGGCGCGACGGTAGGCATCAGCTACTAAAATGCCAACTTCTTCATCAATTGTGGCAGCAGTCTCTTCCGAAAAATCTCGCTCAGCGGCAATGTCACGACCAAGGAACATATTTCCATTGGAACGACCGAGAGCAACTGGTCCTAGTTTTTCACTCATACCGAAACGCATCACCATTTGACGCGCAACCGATGCAACTTGCTGTAAGTCGCTGGACGCACCAGTGGTTACTTCTTCTTCCCCAAAGACAATTTCTTCAGCGATGCGACCACCTAGAGCCACAGCCATTTGGTTTTGCAAATAGGCGCGGCTCTGCATTCTTTCTTCCGTAGGCAAGAACCATGTCAAACCACCAGCACGACCACGAGGAATGATCGTTACCTTTTGGATGGCATCATAGTCGGGCATCAAAGCACCGACGAGGGCATGACCTGCTTCATGGTAAGCAACTAATTCTTTGCGCTTTTCGCTCATCACGCGATCTTTCTTTTCGGGTCCAACCAAGACGCGATCAACAGCATCATTGATTTCATCCATCGAGATTTCAGTCAAGTTGCGACGTGCCGCAAGAATAGCTGCTTCGTTCAAGAGGTTAGATAAGTCAGCACCTGTAAATCCGGGGGTACGACGGGCAATCTTTTCAAGATCAACATCCTTAGATAGTGTCTTGCCGCGTGCATGGACTCCGAGGATTTCGAGACGACCTGCAAAGTCAGGACGATCAACAACTACTTGGCGATCAAAACGACCGGGACGTAGAAGGGCTGCATCCAATACGTCAGGACGGTTAGTTGCCGCAACGATAATGATGCCTGTATTACCTTCAAAGCCATCCATTTCGGTGAGCAATTGGTTGAGGGTTTGCTCACGCTCATCGTTACCACCTCCGAGACCAGCACCGCGCTGACGACCGACCGCATCAATTTCATCGATAAACACGATACAAGGAGCATTAGCCTTGGCTTGCTCGAATAGGTCACGTACACGGGATGCGCCCACACCAACGAACATTTCTACGAATTCTGAACCAGAAATACTGAAGAAAGGTACGCCAGCTTCACCAGCTACGGCTCTAGCTAGCAAAGTTTTACCTGTTCCGGGAGGACCAACTAGCAATACGCCCTTAGGAATTTTTGCGCCCACGGCGGTAAAGCGATCGGGATTTTTGAGGAAGTCTACAACTTCAGTAAGTTCAAATTTAGCTTGCTCAATACCAGCCACATCGGTAAAGGTGACTTGGGTTTGAGGCTCCATTTGGACACGGGCGCGGGACTTACCAAAGTTCATCGCTTGGTTGCCAGGACCTGCTTGAGCGCGACGAAGTAGGAAAAACAAACCGACTAATAGCAAAATGGGCAAAATCAAGCTGCTCAAGGTTTGAACCAATGCACCATCGGTACGACGGGGTGCGACATCTAGTTCAATGCCATTTTCTCTAACAGCTTTGGTGAACTCAGGGTCATTAGGTAGGTTTACTCGAACTTTTTTCTTGCCTTCAGGACCTCCGGGGACAGTTACTTCTGCAAAATTGCGATCGGGGCTAAGGGTGATTCTGGAGACACCTGCAGGTTTCTTTCTGACTTCTTCGAGCAGCTTGCTGTAGCGCCATTCACCTTGAGTGGCTGGTTGGCTATCGAGGAGAGTTGTTCCTAAGGTAATGACGACAATGCCAAGCAATGCGTATAAACCAAAATTTTTCCACTTTTTATTATTATTGTCGTTTTTATTATTGCTTTTCACTACTACCGCTCCATCGATAAAAGTGTTCTTAGATGATTTTGCCAAGAACGAATGATTTAATTAACTAATCTTAACGCAAGCAGTCTAGGATCTGTCCAAATCAATGCAGAATCCATCTTTGGATCGATAGTAGGTAATCTCAATCAATATTATCGAGGTGGGCTAAGCTCGCCTCGATAATATTGAGGTTTAATTGTTTTTTATAGCAACGCAAGAGATAGATAGGACTTAAAACTAAAAAGATGAGTGGCGGCGCGAAGCGCCGCCACTCATCTTTTTGGTTTTAAGTCCCAAGCAAAACTTACATTGCTATAGTTACTGAAAACCGATAATTTACCAATATGGCTAAATATATAGACTTCTGGCAAACTTATCGCGATCGCCTTGCCGCGCAAATGGGTGTGGATGAGCAACGCAAAACTGAGGTGTACTTAGAAATTTCGCAAGCCGCGACTTTAAAAGATACAACCCATTGGTTGCAAATCATTTTTTCGGCGGGAATCGCGACATTAGGTTTGGTGCTAAATAGCCCTGCGGTAATTATTGGGGCGATGTTAATTTCCCCTTTGATGGGTCCAATTCTTTCTCTCGGTTTGGCTTTGGCGGCTGGAGATTTTATTTTGTTGGCAAGGGGAATTGCAAATATTACCTTGAGTTGCTCTGTAGCAATTGGTTTCGCAGTATTACTAATTTTTATACTGCCATTTAAGGAAGCAACTAGCGAGATTTTGGCAAGGATACAACCGAATACATTGGACTTAGGGGTAGCATTATTTTCGGGCGCGATCGGCGCGATCGCCATTTGTCGTCCTATAAAAGGTGTAGTTACTTCGATCCCAGGGGTGTCGATCGCTGTGGCTCTGATGCCACCATTGTGTGTAGTCGGCTTTGGCGTTGGTGTTGCTTTTAGTCTGAATTGGAGTGAGGGTTTCCAAATTGCTAAGGGTGGCGGTTTGCTATTTCTGACTAACTTAGTGGCGATTTCCTTTGCCTCTTTGTTAGTTTTTCTGATGCTGCACATTGATACGGAAACGGTGCGCGAAAGAGTAAAACTATGGGAATCTAGTGATCGCGAAAGTCTTGCCGTGCAGAATTTCTTAGGTCGTTATGTTTTCTTAAAGCGATTGCGTCCCATTGGAAGCTTGCCAGGGAGATTGTTAGTAGTATTATTGACGGTTCTAGCTCTTTTAGTTCCTCTCAGTAGTGCCTTTGGCAGATTAGGTGAAGAGGTTACTGAGAAACAACAACAAAATGCTCTACGCCGTAATGCGACTAATATTTGGCTGTCGAAATTTAGTAATGAGAACAATGGTCAACCACGCTCTTCGATAGAGCGGATCTCAATTACAGAAAAAAATCAGTTCGTGACGCTGCGACTAAATGTATTTACCAGCAAGCTTTATTCGGCAACTGAGAAGGAAGAGTATGTTCAAGAATTAGCCCAAAAACTTGGCAAAAATCCTCAGCAAATTCAATTTATTCTCACTGAGATTCCCACTGCTTCCAATGAGATTTTGGCTAAGAAGGAAGAAGTTGCCTTACCTGTGGCGGTTAAACCTCCTAGTCTCAGTGAATTACAGTTTGATCTTTTACAGGATCTTGATGCGATGATCGCTGATTTATCTTTGCCACCAAATGCACAATTACTCGACTATGCCATGACTACGGGCAAATCTCAGTCCATGTTATTAGCAATTACTTATTTAAGCGATCGCCCAATTAGTGCAGATGCCCAAGCCTTAGTAATTCAAGATGTGAAGACAAGGATCGGCATAACTGGGGCAAAAGTAAATTTAGAATATATCAATATCAATGGTGGAGAAATTATTTTTGAAGAGGATAAAATAGCATTAACTGCCGACGCTATTACGAAACTTGATCAAATTGGGAGCTTACTACAACGTTATCCTAACCTCAAATTATTGATGTCTGTTAATTTATGGGTGCTAGAGAGTAATGAGTTAAGAAGAGTACGGACTCAGGCGATCGCTTCGTATTTAGAATCTAAATGGCAAGTTCCCAATGAGCGTTTGGATATTACTCACAATCTCAATATTACAAGTTTCGAGTCTCCCAATTTACCACAGGATGGGAAGGTGTTATTTCGGTTTATGGTCAAGCCAAAAGAGGGATAATAAATTAGCTACGCTTCGCGTAGCTAATTTATTATTTGAATTTATTATGCGTGTTGTATTTTTTGGGACTCCCGATTTTGCTGTTCCTACCTTAGAAAGATTATTGTCCGAGCCAGACTTTGAAGTGGTGGGTGTGGTATCACAGCCCGACACAAGGCGTGGACGCGGCAACCAAGTTAGTCCACCACCAGTAAAAGCTGCTGCGATCGCCCGAAATCCCAATCTCAAAATTTGGCAACCCAATCGCCTCAAAAAAGATAAAACGGTACTCGCGGAACTTGAGGCTCTTGAGGCTGATGTATTTGTAGTAGTTGCCTATGGACAGATTCTCTCGCAAAAAATCTTGAATATGCCAAAGTATGGATGCATTAATGTGCATGGTTCATTGCTGCCAAAATATCGGGGTGCGGCTCCGATCCAATGGGCGATCGCCAATGGGGAAAGCATCACAGGCATTACTACTATGCAAATGGATGCAGGCATTGATACGGGTGCAATGCTACTCAAAGCAGAATTAGAAATCTTGCCTATAGACAATACAGACACCTTGAGTATGAAATTAGCTAATCTTGGTGCAGATTTATTAATTGATACTTTACGGCGATTAGAGACGATTACCCCTGAGCCTCAGAATGAAGATTTATCTTGCTATTCACCAATGATTGGACGTGATGATTGGCAATTAGACTGGAAGTTGGAGGCGATCGCCTTGCACAATCGAATTCGGGCTTTCTATCCCAATTGCTATACAGATTTTCGTGGGCAAAGATTGAAAATCACTCAGACAGAAGTTATTTCTGAAGATGAGAATCCTGATCTTGTGGGAAAAGTGATAGAGATTCTCAAGGGTAAAGGATTTGTGGTGCAGACTGGTAAAGGGCTATTGCTAATTAAAGAGGTGCAGCCTGCGGGTAAGAAATTACAATCAGGTTGGGATTTTGTGAATGGTATGAGAATAGCGATCGGTGAGTCTTTGTCATAAAAATAGGCGGCGCACTGCGCCGCCTATTTTATATTAGGGTTTTTTAGCTGGAGTGTCGCTAGGTGCTTGTGCGGGATTGGTGAATGGAGCCTTTTGAGCAGGAAGAGCGGCAAGACGTTTTACTTCATCTTTAAATTCAGCAGGAGCAAGCTCTAATCCTTTATCAAAGAGCTTCTTAGCCTCGTCCTCCTTGCCTTGAACTTGTCTTAATTGAGCCTTACCAACGTAGGGACGAAAATCTTTGGCATTTTCTTTGATCATTTGATCGTAAGTAGCGATCGATTCATCAATCCGATTTTGTTGACGATAGACTTCGCCAAGAATCCAACGTACAGAACCAGTATCCACTGTGTTTGCTTGGACTTTGTTGGCGGTTTCCGCAATCTTAAGCGTATCTTGAAGAATTCCGATCGCTGCTTCAGGACGTTTATCATCTAGCTCTATGCTAACTAGACTCTGGATTGCTGGTATATATCCTGGTTTTGTAGTCAAGATTTTACGATACTCTGCTGATGCATTTTTAGTGTCTTTGAGTTCGATGTAGGTACGAGCTAAGGTCATCCGATATTCGGGCTGATCGGGAAAGGTATCGGCAAGGGTTTGTAAAGGTTCGATGGTTTCTTTAACTTTGCCAAGTTGATTTCTAAGATTTACTAGACCAATCAGCGCGGTTTGATTTTTAGGATCGCTTTTTAGTACAGCCTCAAACCCCTCAATCTGAATTTTGATCCGCTCTTGCTCTGATGTATTTTGGTTGGGGTTATTAGCTGCTTGCTGGGCAGGTGGGGCAAACAACCCGCCAATTAGCGGGGCGATCGATACGCCCAAAAATGAGAGCGTAACTACGATTAAGACTCCATTAATAATCCATTGTCTTGCTGTACGTTGTGTCACGATATTCACCCTAAATCAAATACATCATAGTCTACCCCAACTGTAACTATAGCAATCCTAAATAGGTTGTGAGAGTGCGCCCCGAAGGGACACACTCTCACAACACTCAAAATCCTACAACTCATTTAGGAGCGCTATATAGCCAATCTTGTTAAGTATAAAGTGAGTTCGATATCGCCATTTGCGGCGTACCGACGTTACCGCAATTACCGATCAAACGAACCACAAGAAAATTTTTGAAAGCGTTGCAAAGCAACGCTTTCAAAAATTTTCTTGTGGGTTTGAGCACAAAGCGCTGTAGGACAAATCAAAGCCCAAGAAGTGAGGGGCTTTGTTATATAGCAATGTAAGTGTTGCTTAGGACATAAACCCAAAAAGATGAGTGGCGGCGCGAAGCGCCGCCACTCATCTTTTTGGGTTCTATCTTTTGCGTTGCTATAAAATGTAGGAGCAATTCACGGATTGCCCCCTACGGAATATTAGAGAACAAGGGGCTTAAGCCCCTTGTTCTCTAATATTCCGATCGCCTAATTGTCAAACAAGCCCATTCTTGGCGCTTCCAAAAAGTAGCAATTACCCATTTGTAGGCATCCAGAGCCTCAGCCACCTTTGGTACTTGCTCGACCAAAATTCCACTTAAAATTCCCCAGCCATTTTCACCAACCAGCTTATCGAAATGGGGAACCATATCAACAATGATATCGGCAAGAATATTACAGGTAAACCCATTCGCAGGAGCGGGCATATGGGCAATCAAATCTTGAATACTGCCCTCTGCAACCCAGATTTTATCTTCAGGAATATCATTCAGTTGACGATTGTGATTAGTTGCCTTGATCGCCAGAATGTCATTATCGATCGCATAGGTTTGACTTGCTCCAATCAGCAAAGCCCCAATACTGAGAATCCCTGAACCACAACCAACATCGGCAACCACAATATTATCTTCAGGTTTTGCACCCCAAAGACGCATTTCTAAAGCTTCTAAACAAAGCTGTGTTGTGGCATGAGCGCCAGTACCAAAAGCACTACCAGGATCGAGACGTAGAATTTTGCGATCGCCATCGGTGGGTGGATCAATCCAAGCTGGATAAATTACCAACATGTCACCGATTTCCTGAGGACTCCAATGCTGTTTCCAGCTCGATGACCAATCCTCGTCGTTAATTACTGTCCATTGCGTAATTGGTGCTTCGTAATTCCAAGCGATCGCATCTTGCTTTAGCCATAGCGCCAAAGCCGCTAAATCTAAAACATTACCTTTTTCAACAGGCAAATAACTACTAACGCGAATCTCTCCATCTTTTTTTTGGCTTGCCATTCCTTGACAGCCAAAATTTTGTAATCGCCAGAAAATCTGCTCTTCTAGAGACTGTTCGGCTATAACTTGGATTTCCCACCAACTGTTATTAGAGGTAAGGCTCAAAGGTGACATCTGGCGCTTATGACTATGATATGAATGATTATATTTGGGTATATGCGATCATGTGAAGCGCTGAATATCGTAACAATATCTAGTCTTGGATATATTCTTGTTGCTGCAACATTGCTAATTCTGCTCGTTGCGCTTCACGTCCTAAATATGCAGCATGGTCAAATAGTGTAACAGGACAAGGCTGGGTGTTTTCAAAGATTTCTACACATAGTTCCTTAGCAGTACGACCTGTAAATAACTGCACTGCTTGGCGATCAACTTTACCTCTAGCAGGAATTGGCTTTCCTGTCTCAGGATCAACGGCTAAGCCCTGCTCATTGATGATATTGCTGTAGTGTTTCGCACAAATTAAATTTTGTTGGCGATCTACATAAATAATAAAGTAGCCACTAGGATCGAGAGCTAGCGATCGCTTTGATAATTGCTCATCAATGTTCTGGAGTTGTTGAGTAAGTATGTTCGTGTCAGCAGTCAAGTTCATTAACTTTGAGGCAAGAGAATATTTTTCTTATCTATGATACGACTTACAGCAGCAATTCTTAATTATGAAACCGATTTTGGTGTTTCCAGTGCCTTTGGCACTGGAAACACCAAAATCGGTTTTCTGAAAGCCCGCCAACGGCGGGCTTTCAGAAAACCGATTTTTATAACGAGAATTACTGGACTTACAGCGCTGAAGTTTTGCAGAACTAACTGATCCTATACAATGAAACATAGCAATCCTAGATGAGTTTTGAGAGCGACCCTTCGGAGCGTTCTCAAAACTCTGCAAATCTTACAACATATAGCAAATTTCCCACTTGCCATAGCCTATAACTAGAGGGGCGATCGCCATGCCAGCCAAAGTACTTGATGGACGTTACAAACTAATTAAGCAGATCGGTGCAGGTGGATTTGGGCATACATTTATCGCGAGGGATATGCGCCGACCTGGATCGCCACCCTGCGTCGTCAAGCAATTAAAACCCGCTAGTGATGATCCTAGTTTTATTCGCGAGGCAAGACGGCTATTTAACACTGAGGCAGAAACTCTCGAAAAGCTAGGCAGGCATGACCAGATCCCGCAATTGCTTGCCTATTTTGAGGAAGATAAGCAGTTCTTTTTAGTGCAAGAATTTGTAGAAGGGCGATCGCTTCATGACGAACTCAAGGCTCCTTTGCCTGAAGTGTCAGATTTAGATAATGAACCGCAAGATCGGATTCTGGCGGAACTTGCCAATATTGATGCACCAGTGCGAGACAAACAACTCAGCGAAGTTGAAGTAATTCAAGTTTTGAAAGATGTTCTTGATGTTTTGGAATTTGTTCATTCAGAGGGGGTAATCCATCGCGATATTAAGCCAGACAACTTAATTCGCCGCAAAAAAGACCGCAAAATTGTCCTAATTGACTTTGGTGCGGTGAGAGCTATGCAAGATGCTAGTACCCAACTGACCGCCAATGAGAAAGGGGAATCACGATTTACGGTCACCATCGGCACACCTGGTTATATGCCCAGTGAGCAATGTGCAGGGAGACCAACTTACAGCAGTGATATCTATGCTCTGGGTATGGTGGCGATTAAGGCCCTTACAGGTTACGGTTCCACTGATCTGCCAACCGATCCTGCTACGGGGGAACTAGTCTGGCGCGATAAAGCGCAGGTTAGTAACGGACTAGCCATGGTATTAACTCGGATGGTGCGATATCACTATACACAACGCTATCAATCAGTGCGTGAGGTCAATCAAGGTATTAGCACCTTTGCGACGATGACTGAAGTGGAACGTCAAGCCACAACAAGCAAGATTGTCAGGACAACTGTTCTTAATGGAACGGACAAATTAGCTAACTCTAATGTGGCGACTTCTTACAAATCTAGCTCCACCACTCGTCGAACAGTTCCCGCTCCATCTGCTAGCTCTAACTCAGGAGTTCTATTTCTATTTGGTGGACTGTTGGCAGTAGTAGCGGTAATTGCTGCTTTTGCTTTACCAGCAATGATGCGAAATAATCAGCCCGCAGTTATTGTCAATAATCCAGCGATACCTGTCAAGCCGATAGTACCTGAAGCTAGTCCTAGTCCAACATCGGCAACCATTTCCAATACTTCTATAAATCAAGTTATCAATTTAGAAGTTAACAAAGATTCTTTCTTTCCTAACAAGCTAGTGGGCGATGGCACACATACTTATACAATTCAGGCTAAGTCTGGTCAATTGCTCAGTACAGCAATTACAGGTAATGGACTATTACTTACTGTCCTGAATGCTCAAGGGGTTCCCCTATCCAATGCTGTTAATGTTGTCAATGCCGATGTCCCCATTACGTCTGATGGAGCCTATGTCGTGCAGATCAAGGGTATTGGCGGCACTTCTGAGATCCCCTATCAATTAAAACTCAATCTGAAGGAGACGGCGATCGCTCAACCAACGGCCAGTCCCACAACTCCTCCCTTAATTTCTCCATTAGTATCACCAACTCCCACAGCAGGAACACCTAGTCCTAGCTCTCCAACACCTACGGCAACACCCACACCTCCACCTCCACAAATCGAAATCAAAGTTAGAGATAGATAAAAGGCAAACTAGAAATGGCACGGCAAAGCCGCGTCATTTCTAGTTTGAGACCATCATGAAAATATATGGAATTGATTTTACGAGTGCACCTAGCAAAACTAAGGTAATTACTTGTGTAGAGTCATTTTTAGAAGCAGATATTTTGCATATTGAGAAGTTCTATCGCTTTACAGACTTGCTCTCTTTCATGGATTTTCTCCAGCAATCGCCATCTTGGATTGCAGGGGTGGATTTTCCTTTAGGACAGCCTCGTAAATTAATCGAGAACTTGCAATGGGGAGAAACTTGGGCGGAATATGTTGCTCACATTGGACAAATGACAAAGCAAGAATTTGTGGAAACCTTAAATCAATATCGTCAGGGTCGAGCTAATGGCGATCGCGAACATTTGCGTCAAACTGATCGGCTCACAGGCGCAATTAGTCCGATGAAAATTTATGGTGTACCTGTTGGGAAAATGTTTTTTGAAGGCGCACCTAGAATGCTTAAGGCTGGGTTTAGCATTTTGCCTTGTCATCCCACTGACGATCCACGCATTGTCATGGAGATTTACCCTGCCCTAATCGCAAGAAGCATCATTGGTAAGCAAAGCTATAAATCCGATAGCAAGCAAAAACAAACCTCGGAAATGAAATTTTTGCGCCAAGAAATAATTAATCAGGTGCGATCGCCTCTTTCTTCATCAAAATACGGCTTTGTAGTCGAAGTTAATCAACAGCTTGACGGGGAATGTGTAGGTGATGCGTCGGGAGACACAATCGATGCTGTACTTGCGGCAATTCAAGCAGCACAGGCTTCTCGACAAGTAAATTATGGGATTCCTGAAACCTGCGATCGCCTCGAAGGATGGATTTGTGCATAAAAAAGGCAGCACGAAGTGCTGCCTTTTTTCAAATAGTGTGAGCGCAAAGCGCTGTATGTCCTAACAAGAATAGTGACAGCTATAGAGTTATAAATTGGCGATCGCCTTTCGCATTAACTCTTTGATAAAAGGCACATCATGGTGAGTTAACTCCCACAAAGTATTGAGATCCACTTCTAAATAGCCAAACATCAAACTATCACCTACACTAGCCAAACGTCGCCAGTTAATTTGGGGATACTGATCCATAAAACTAATCGGCAATCGCTTCGCCGTTGCACCGATCAGCCCAATCGCCCTTTCTACTGCAAAAATTGTTTTTTGGTCGCGACTAAACTGCATAAAATCTATCTCTGATACAAATGACTCCGTAGCCGAGATCGCCTCTAAAATATCCTGTATTTGTATTTCAAGACGATGGTTATTATCCTCGATTTCAGCAGGAATACTCGCTTTACTATTTGTCATTAGCTTTTTTCCCTTCAAAGGATTTAGTCTAACATTCAGATGCAATTGCGAAAATTGACAATATTGCCGATGACAGCGATCGCAGGTGGCGTAAAGTTACTTTCTTGAACAAGTTCAACAATATTACCCAAACAGCCAATTAATTCAGACTGATCGGCGCGGGTTCCCTGACGAATTAAAGCTACAGGTGTTGTTTCAGGCAAGCCAGCCGCGATTACTTTGGGAACAATTTCACCTAAATTATGTAATCCCATATAGACCACTATCGTTTCCGCAGCTTGTGCGATCGCTGTCCAGTTAATCTGAGGACGATATTTCCCCGCCGACTCATGCCCTGTCACAAAAATTACCGACGAGCTAAAATCACGATGGGTCAGGGGAATACCTGCATAGGCTGGAGCCGCAATCCCTGAAGTAATACCGGGGACAACCTCCACTGCTATTCCCGCCGCTCGCAAGTCGGCAAGCTCTTCGCCACCACGCCCAAAAATAAACGGATCTCCCCCTTTCAAGCGCACCACTATGGAATGTTCCTGAGCTTTCTCAATTAATAACTTCGTAGTCTCTTCTTGCAGCAAAGAATGATTACCACGTCGCTTACCCGCATGAATTTTTTCGGCGATCGGATTAATCATCGCCAGAATCTCATCGCTGACCAAAGCATCGTAAAGCACTACATCACAGGTTTCTAATAATGCTTTGCCTTTCAGAGTCATCAACCCTGAGTCCCCAGGTCCTGCACCAACTAAATAAACCTTACCTAAAAACCGATCTGAGGCAGGCTGAATAACTTGTTGTAAATCAGTATTTGTCATTCGTTATCAAAACCTTAATCAAAACTTGAGTATCTAAGCCAAATATTGCAAGGCGATCGCATCTTCATTTTCCTCATGTATTGTATTTATAGAAGTTATAAAGTTCATCGCAAAGCGTCGTATTTTATAACAAATCATTCCAATTGTAGAAGTTATAGAGTTCATCGCGAAGCGCTTTACTTTATAAAAACATTCTAGAAGTTAGGAAATACATCATGAACCATCATGATCCCTAGAAATTGAGACGCAGCCATCTTGTCAAGCCAAATCAAGGAGAAATAAATAAAGCTTACATATTTAATTAATTCAAAAATATGTCTAAAAATCTTCTTGAGATGTAACGAGTACAACGAATCAAAATGAGGCAGGCGTGAATCTTACTGACTTTACTAAAGCAAATCTTACCAAATCGAGCCTAGAAGGAATCAACCTCAAAGGAGCAGATCTCAAGCGCGTTAATCTCAGTGGGGCTAAACTTGCAGATGCGATGCTTGCCAAAGCGAACCTCACAGGTGCATTTCTTCATAGAGCTGATTTAACCAGAGTCAATCTGGTCGAAGCAAATTTAACCGAAGCAAATCTTACCTCCGCTTTCTTAATCAAAGCCGATCTTCAAAGAGCCTGTCTCAATGAAGCCTATTTAGTTGCCGCCAATCTCAATTCGGCTAATTTAACTAGCGCATCTTTGATTAGCGCCGATCTCAGTCTTGCCACCCTCACAGGAGCCTGTCTTAACGGTGCAAATCTCAGTCGGGCTAAGCTAAATGGCACATTTTTTATTGAGTCGAATTTATTGGGAGCCGATCTAAGTGATTCGGACTTCACAGGCGCACTGATGATCAAAGCCAATCTCAGTGGTGCAAACCTAAGTCAGGCTTGCTTGATCAACGTTGATTTGACAGAAGCCAATCTCACAGGTGCAGAGTTGCAGGGAGTCGATCTCAGTGGTGCTATCTTAAATGCCGCCAATCTCAATGCTGTTGATCTTGTTGAGGCAAATTTAAGTGGTGGTTCACTTAGTCGAGCTAACTTGGGCTGGGCAAATTTATTAAGAGCAAATTTAGAAAAGGCAAATTTAGTAGGCTCTGATCTAAGTTGGGCAAATCTGAACGAAGCCAACTTATCCGAAGCTGACTTGAGTTGGACAAATCTCACGGGGGCATTTTTGATGAAATCCAACCTCGGTGGTGCAAATCTAAACGGGGTTAATCTATCCAATGCCAATCTCAGTGGTGCAAATTTAAGTGGTGCTAACTTAATGGGTGCAAATTTAAGTGGTGCGGATTTGAGCAATGTTGATCTACGTGGTGCTTACTTAATCCGCACTAATTTACACAATGCAATTTTGAATGAAGCAAATCTAACGGGTGCAAATCTTGACGAAGCAGTACTAAACGGAGCTAGTTTAAATAGAGCCAATCTCAACCGCGCCAACCTTACTAGAGCTAGTTTGACAGGAGCTAATTTGAAAGGGGCTTTTATGTTGTGGACAAACCTGAGAGGAGCTTTCATGCTATGGACAAATTTAGACGGGGCAAATATGACAGGAGCCATTTTGCCAACGGACAAGTAATAACCGCATAGGTATGGGCAAATTCTATTCCTATGCGATCGCAAAAATATGGTGTGAAAGAGTAATGAAAGCTAGAGAACTGATCGATCGCTATAATCAAGGCTTTCGAGATTTTAGTGATATCGATCTCAGCCGAGAAAATCTTAGTGGTGTGGGTTTGACCGCAATCAATTTGGCTAATGCCAATCTGAGTGAAGCTAACCTATCCTGCACTACTTTAAATGAAGCCAATTTGTACGGTGCAAAGCTAAATACTACTGTCCTCTACCGCGCTAGCCTCAGCGATGCAAATCTCTGTGAGGCGGATCTAAATGGTGCTAGTCTGATTAAGGCTGATTTGCATGGTGCTAGGTTGGAACGGGCTAATCTAAGGGATGCTGACCTAACTGGCGCAAATCTCAATGCCGTGAGTCTCGTCAACTCTGACTTGACAGGAGCCAATTTAAGTTGTGTGTCTCTAGTCGGAGCCAATCTAGAGGGAGCAAATCTCGCAGAAGCATTTTTGAAAGGAGCAAACTTAGATGGGGCAAAACTAAATGGAGCTAATCTTGAAGGCGCTAATCTAAGTGGGGCAAGTTTTAGCGAAGCTAATCTTAGTCATGCAAATTTCTCGGCTTCAGATCTTTCCCATGCAAACTTGTATGCAGTTAACCTCTGTGACGCTTTATTATCCAAAGCAGATCTGAGTGGAGCTAATCTAAGCAATGCAAATCTAAATGATGCTGATCTCCAAGATGCTGATCTTAACGGTGCATTTTTGGTTGACGCTCAGTTAGGTCGCGCATGTCTAGAGGGTGCAAATCTTAGTAAATCCAATTGTTATAAAGCTAATTTTAACGGTGCATTTTTACTAGGGACAAATCTAAACGGTGCAAATTTGAATTGTACGGATTTCTCCAATGCTTCTCTGCAACCAGTCGATCATGAGGCAGATCGCAATCCAGAGTATGTAATACCAAGTTAATAAATGGCATAGCCATTTATTAACTTGGTATTACATACCCTGAGTCTGGGTTTTAATTCATAAAAGTGTGGTCGCACTTGCGTGAATTAGTATAACTGATGAGAAAAGTTAGTAAAAGTTAAGCCATTTGCCGTAGAAACTGTAATGGTATGTAGGTACGTCTTGTCTAGAGAGAGAAAACCATAAAAAGCGATCGCGCTAGAAAATAATCAGTTAGGAATGAAACATGAACGCAACTACAAAAGAAGTCGAAAAAGAAACAACATCCCCAACAGCAAAGCTTGCTAACCCCAAATATAAGCGTATTTTATTAAAACTCAGTGGCGAAGCGCTTATGGGCGATCGCAGTTTTGGTATTGATCCTGAAGTCGTTCAAGATATTGCTTTGCAAGTTGCCGAAATTGTTAAAGATGGGATCGAAGTAGCGATCGTAGTTGGTGGTGGCAATATCTTTCGGGGCATCAATGGCGCAGCTAAAGGCATGGATCGAGCCACAGCCGATTATATTGGCATGATCGCCACCGTGATGAACGCACTTACTTTACAAGATGCCTTTGAACAATTAGATGAGCCAATTCCCACAAGAGTGATGTCGGCGATCGCCATGCAGGAAATCGCTGAACCATATATTCGCCGCCGTGCCATTCGCCACCTTGAAAACAATCGGGTGGTTATTTTTGGCGCAGGTTCAGGTAATCCCTATTTCACCACCGATACAACTGCGGCTTTACGTGGTGCGGAAATTAATGCTGACGTAATTTTGAAGGCAACTAAAGTTGATGGCATTTATGACAGTGACCCTAAGAAAAATCCTGATGCAAAACGCTATCAATCCGTTAGCTTTGACCATGCCTTAATCAATGATTTGCGCGTAATGGATGCAACAGCCTTTGCCCTATGCAAAGAAAATGGCATTCCCATTATTGTGTTTGATCTTGGTGTTACAGGTAACATTCGTCGCGTCGTCATGGGAGAATCGATTGGTACATATGTTGGAGGTTCCTGTGAAGTTAACTGATGTTGAGGCGCGAATGCAGAAAGCTGTAGAAGCGACCCAGCACAATTTTAATAGTGTGCGAACGGGGCGTGCTAATGCTTCGCTATTGGATCGAATTACTGTGGAATATTATGGGGCAGAAACACACCTCAAAGCTTTGGCAAATATTTCTTCGCCTGATGCTACGACTTTGATGATTCAGCCTTTTGATCGCAGTAGTATGCGTGCAATTGAGAAGGCTATATCTGAGTCGGATATTGGGCTAACCCCAAACAATGATGGTACTAGCATTCGCCTAAATATTCCGCCGTTAACGACGGATCGCCGTAAAGAGTTGGTAAAAATGGTTTCCAAACTCGCCGAAGAGGGCAAAGTTGCGATTCGTAATGTGCGTCGTGATGCGATCGATTCATTGAGGAAGCTAGAAAAGGCAAAAGAAATTTCTGAAGATGATTCTAAAAGCCAACAAGAGCAAGTAGATAAGTTAACGGAAAAGTTCGTTAAAACTATCGATAAGGTAACAGCCGAAAAAGAAAAAGAAATTTCCACAATCTAAAAACAAAAAGAAGCACCCCAAGGGTGCTTTTTTTGTTTTTAGACATTCTGAATATTTCGTATCTTTGATTAGCTTCTTTGGTGAAAGCCCACTTTTTTAACGTCAGTTCGACAGAGTAGACAAAAGCAAAAGAAAAGCTGAGACTAGGTTTGACAGACTAAAAGCCTCAGCAATATGAACAGTATCGTATCGCACTTGGATATCACGCGAATCTTCTGTGAAGTGGATGATTTCTGCGAAAGCTTTGAAAAACACTGGCAAGAGCAACCAATGTTGCCATCAA
>NZ_JAYGIF010000097.1:0-71012 GCF_034931345.1 Pseudanabaena sp. CCNP1317
AGGACTTTCAGAAGGCAGTGAATTTGATCAATTACAGACCCAGAAAATCACTTGACTATCGTACTCCTTACGAAGTATTCTTTGCTTCATCAGAACCCGTTGCATTTCATCCTTGAATTGGCGAACCTTATAAATAAAAGCGTCATGAGTGAAGCCAAGTCTTTATTTATAAGGCATTGGTCAGCTAAAAAAGTGATCGACTTATTTGAGTCTTTTCTGTCGTCATGAAATGTCCATTTCAAACCCAATTCATCTTTAACAGACCAGTGGCTATTTATACAACGTCTAAACAAGCTGAAGTGCTTAGTGGTGCAGAAAATTTTTTGAGGTCTTATTTTAAGATTTTATTCAGGCAAATTAATCTCTTGAAATAGCATATTTACAAGGCTTTGAGTAAAAGCTGTTAAAATACATCTTAGGTTAAGACTACGATATAGTGCGGATTTCCAGACTTTTCTGCACCACTAAGGCAAAGATCTCTAGGCGTTGCATTTCATCCTTGAATTGGTGTAGTTATAAAACCAAACTTGATTTTAAGTAAAGTTTTCTCAGTTGAGAGCTTGATATACTTATTGTTATTAGTTGCACCAGTTATTTGGTGCTTAAAACATGCAAATAAAACACTATTAGTAATTGCATTCCCAACCATATTAATGAGTGTTTTGTCAGCTGATCCTCAACAAAGATATTTGGCAAATCATTATCCTTTGCCTATCTTACCGATTTTGATTGTAATGGTCATTTCTAGTATTAGTGAATTTACAGGACAAAAGAAATGGCGGTATCAATTTATATTGTTTTGGACAGCATTAGCATTTGTAACAATGTCACGTTTAAATCTATTTACTGGCGAATACTTGGGATCATTAGATACTTGGCAAGCTAATAATGAAGCTATCGCCTTGGTTAAAACTCAAGGCAGTATTCTTACCACCCATGAAATTTCTTCCCATGTTACTCATCGCCCTCAAGTCAAATTAGCCTTTTCTAATCTGAATCCTAATCTTGAGGAGTTTGATTATATTCTGCTAAATACGAGGCATCCCGGTTATCAAAGCGATCGCAATTATGCGCTGAGTCTGGTTGAACAAGCAAAACAAATACCTAGTTTCAAACTTGAGTATCAGAAAGATGATGTTTATTTATTTGCGAAAAATAATTTGTGATTTCTAGATTGATAATTGATTAGGGTCAATTCCTTGTGATCGCAAAATAGCCTCTAACTTATCAGCTCTTTCTTCTGCTGTTGGGATCAATTCGCCATCAGCAGTAAACCATCGCAATTGTTTTTCATAGATACCCAGATATAGCTCTAGTTGATCGCTCCATAGATATCCTGATTCATTCGGTGCGATCGCCTCATACTTGCCATCAACTAGCTTAAACCCAGCGAACTCTAAACTATCGGGATCAAACCAGAAGTAATTAGGTAAGCGCCACAGATCTTGATATAGCAGTTTTTTGGTGCTGCGATCTACTTTTGCCGTAGAGTCTGACAATAACTCGATCACTAGATTCGGATATTTATTGCCCTCATTCCACAATACCCAACTTTTGCGATCGCGCTTTTCTACATCCATCACCACAAATACATCGGGTCCCCGAAAGTCACGGTTTGTGAGTTTGTCTGGATTGTAATAGACTGTGAGGTTACCTGTCACATAGACATCTTGGCGATCACGCCAGTAATATTTCAAAAGGCGAACTAAAAGATTGATTTGTTCACGGTGTAAATCACTTTCCAATTCTGGCTCGTCACTCTCTATTTCAATCGGAAGTAGTTTGATATCTTTAGAAATACTTGCATCAATATCACCATTGACAATATTTTCACTAACAGATGGCGGGTTGACATTCAAAAGCACCATGGCAAGTCTCCATAGCAATATTCGTTTTAGTATAGCTTAGGCAGAAAATTTGGGAGATGAGATTAAGTGTTAGAGATTAATAACCTTAGCGTTAACTATGGTGGCATTCAAGCCTTACAGGATATTAATTTAACAGTCAATGAAGGCGAAATCGTGACCTTGATTGGCTCTAATGGCGCAGGTAAGACGACCACTTTACGGACTATTTCTCGTCTTGTTTCGCCACGTTCAGGACTGATTATTTACAACGGTAAAAATCTTACGAATCTACGACCAGATCAAATAGTCAAAATTGGGATTGCCCATAGCCCAGAGGGGCGGAGAGTATTAGCAAGACAAACTGTGCTGGATAATTTGGAACTAGGGGCTTTTTTACGTAGCGATCGCTGGGGAATTAAAGCTGATATCGAAAAGCAATTTCAGATTTTTCCGAGACTAGGTGAACGTCGTGATCAACTCGCAGGAACCTTAAGTGGTGGTGAACAACAAATGTTAGCGATCGCCCGTGCAGTAATGAGCCGCCCCAAGTTGTTGCTATTAGATGAGCCAAGTTTAGGGCTAGCACCGCAAATTGTGCGCGAAATTTTTAAAACCATTGTTAATCTCAACCAAGATGGAGTCACGATTTTATTAGTTGAGCAAAACGCCACCTTGGCTTTGCAACATGCAAATCGCGGCTATGTGATGGAGTCGGGAGTGATCACCATTGAGGGGCAAGCGTCAGACTTATTAGTTGATCAAAGGGTGCGCCAAGCTTATCTAGGATGAGACCTAAAAGACGAGTGGCGGTGCTTTGCACCGCCACTCGTCTTTTAACGTGAGTTCGATATAGCAGCTATATCGAACTCACGTTCTTTTAAGCTTTATGGGAAACTTTTAGTGGATTTGTGTTTTATCCAACACTTTTAGCGCACAATTTTAAGTAGATACCTAGCGCTTCAAATTGTTTCGTATGATTGAGACCCTCAATAAGTTGCCTCGTTGGTTTTCACTGGGCTTAACTTTCCCGTTAATCTTTCTAAACGGGTGGTTATTGCTATTGCTATGCCGAGAATTGCAACCATTAGTCAGTATTCTCATTACGGCAACAGTTATTTCGTTTTTGCTAGATTATCCCATACGCTTTCTGATCAAACTGAAGGTTAAGCGAGGCATTGCCGCAGGACTAGTAATCCTGATATTTTTCATGCTGCTTAGCACCTTAGCAATTTTTCTTGTGCCTTTAATCTTGGCACAGGCAAATGAATTAATCGTGCGCCTACCTGAATGGATTAAGTCGGGTCAGCAGCAGCTACTAACTCTTGAAACTTGGGCGATCGCCCAGCAGTTACCGATTGATATTAGTAGCACCTTTAATCAACTCATCGAAAAGTTAACGGGTGTCTTGCGATCGCTGACTAGTCAACTTTTTAGTATTGTCTTTGGAGCGATCGGTAGTCTTGTAAATATCTTCTTAACCTTGATATTTTCAATTTTTCTCGTCCTGCGTGGCTCCTTTTTGTGGAATGGTTTGCTAAGTTGGCTACCCCAAAAATGGAACGATCAAGTTCGGAATTTATTGCCCCGTAATTTTGAGCGTTTTATTGTTGGACAGGTAACTTTAGCAACGATCCTCGGTGTGTCACAAACTACTGCCATGCTAATTTTAGGGGTTCCCCTTGCTCAGCTTTTTGGCTTTGGTATTGGTATTGCCAGTTTAATTCCCCTTGGTGGCTCCAGCACAATTATTACTGTAAGCCTATTAATCGCATTACAAAATTTTTGGCTTGGAGTCAAGGTGTTATTGGTCGCCGTAGCAATAATTCAAATTGTGGAGAATGTACTCGGTCCTCGAATTGTTGGTGAGTTAACGGGTTTAAATCCCGTATGGATGCTAATTTCTCTTGATATTGGCTTTAAGTTAAATGGTGTACTCGGTTTATTGGTAGCTGTGCCGATCGCTGGTTTTATCAAAGGTACTTTCGACACAATTCGCGGTGTGAATAGTCCGCCTACTATTGAGGCGAGTCCTGAAGCTCATACAGAAGTTTCAATTAAATGACAAATTTCTAGAATATATAGCACTGTAAGTTTTGCTTAGAAAATGAAACCCAAATAGATAGAGGCGGCGCGAAGTGCCGCCTCTATCTATTTGGGTATTGTATTTACATGTTTTTTATCATCAAAATAAGGGTAAGATTAATTTTTAGAGGGGGAATACCTATTAATTAACTTACAATATTCTAAAAACAATGCTCGATTTACTTCTCAGTACAACAATAAACACTACTCAAATTCAACTTGTCGCCCAATCACAAGCAACAATTATTTATCTGCCAATCTCAACTAAACAATCTACCACCCCTAAATGTGTTACTTATGTAGCCAAAAATTCTACTGGTAGAACAGTAAGAAATGTAAAAGTCAACCGCCGCAACAGTCAAGGCAAAATTTATCAGGAGCGTTTAACTTCTTCATTAGCTGCTGGTAAAACTACATCGTTTGATCAATGTCAAAGTGACGGCTCATTTGTAAATGTTGAAGCAAGGCAATAAACTAACGTGAGTTCTAAAAAGGCGAAAAATGGTAAGCATCGCTAAGCGATGCTTACCATTTTTCGCCATTTGCGTCGTGCTTCGCACGACGCAAATGGCGATAGCAAAACGTACATTGCTATAAATGCATCTTTAAGTTTTTGTAACTTATGCCCCGATTCATGGATATCCTGTTAACCTAAGTAAAAGAAACATGAGTAGCAACCAAACGCCGCTCATGTTTCTCTATTTAGAGAATTACTGAATAATTTGTGCATATGAAGCGTTTTCGGGATGAATGGATTGACGAATGGTGTCAAGAGAATGGTTGGACTGACCTATTTGTAGAACGTTGTTGTAACTATTGGGCATTTCCACCTAGTTCTGTAATGCCATTACCAATTCCTAACGATACTCTTCGAGCCATTAAAAATGCCAAAGGAATGAGTGATGATGAAAAGACTTGGACATTTGCCGCGATCGCCATTTCCTGCCTAGCATCAATCTTTAGCTTTATCCTCAAAAACCCCTTGCCGATTACCTGTGCTTTCGGCTGTGTCGCCTTTATTGTTGGTCAACTAGAAATTGAAGAATTTTAATTGAAATGTTATTGCTAAGTTCTCTAAGAAACCATTTAAGAATTACTTTCTGCGGTCAAAAGTTCTAAGAGATCCCCCTCAATCCCCCTTAAAAAGGTGTTCATTTACTTAACAAACCAAAGCACTAAGCCCTCACCCCTAGCCCCTCTCCCGCAGGAGAGGGGAACAAGAAATCTAATATTTCTCCCCTTCTCCTGCGGGAGAAGGGATTGGGGGTTGAGGGGTGCGTCAAGTATGTTAACGCCCTTAAAAAGGGGTAAGAATTCAAATCCCCCCCTCTTTTTAACGTCAGTTCGACGAAAGCAGAAAATGGTAAGAATCGCTAAGCGATTCTTACCATTTTCTGCCATTTGCGGCGTGCTTTGCACGCCGCAAATGGCTATATCGAACTCACGCTCTATTACACTTTGCGACAGCTATAGCACTCCTAAATGAGTTGTAAGATTTTGAGGGTTGTGAGAGAGCGCCCTGAAGGGGCGCTCTCTCACAACCTATTTAGGATTGCTATATACATTCATAAAAGTGTGGTTGATATATCGAATGAAATGAGTGACTTGATGAATTACGAAATAAAATGTAACAAATGGTATTCAGCTTGTAGATATAGCGATCGCATTTCTAGTTAAAACACAATCAGAGTAGGCGCAAAACGTCATTGTCTTTAGGAAAAAACAGTTCTGACATCAAAAGTCCCACTTGCTCTTAGATGTTTGATTTGTCTTAATAATTTTGAAGATAGATGATCGCCAGCCCTTGTATCCATGGGGTGAAATTTTAAATTGCTAAAATAGTCTAGATTTCCTTAAATGCATTATTTAGGCGTGTTCCCAAAGGCTTTATTGCCAAGAGGATCTCGCAATGAAGCAAGAACTTCTTGCTTCTAGTTTGTTTTTTTAACCTTACACCGAGAATGTAACAATGCCTGACCAGAATGGTGTGATGATGCAGTACTTCCATTGGTACTTGCCAGATGATGGAAGCCTATGGAATCAAGTAGCTGAGAAAGCCGAGGAATTAGCAAAAATTGGCATTACTTCCCTTTGGCTGCCACCTGCTTATAAAGGCACAGGTGGAGGGATGGATGTGGGCTACGGCATTTATGACTTATTTGACCTTGGGGAATTTGACCAAAAGGGTTCCATCAGAACCAAATACGGCACTAAAGATGAATATATTCGTGCCATTAAAGCTTCCCAGAAAGCAGGAATTCATATCTATGCGGATGTAGTGTTTAATCATAAACTAGGAGCCGATCAGACAGAAGAAGTAGAAGCAACACCATTTAGCATGGAAAATCGCAATCAAGCGATCGGTGAGTATCAAAAGATCAAGGCTTGGACGCATTTCACCTTTGAAGGTCGCAAAGGCAGATATTCCACAATGGAATGGCATTGGTGGCACTTTGATGCGATCGACTACAACGTTTATAACGAAGGTGAAGATGCTATCTACTTACTCAAGGGCAAATCCTTTGACCAAAATGTTGATCTTGAGAAAGGGAACTTCGATTACTTAATGGGCTGTGACCTCGACATACAAAATTCTGAAGTACAGGGAGAACTCAAATATTGGGGAGAGTGGATTTATGATACTACCCATGTGGATGGCTTCCGATTTGATGCAGTCAAACATGTTTCTGCCGAATTCTTTCAAGAATGGCTAGGGCATGTGCGCCATTATGCCAAACGGGATTTATTTGCCGTAGGAGAATATTGGTCTTACGAAGTTGAAGCTTTGCATCATTTCATCGAGGTTACTGAAGGCAAGGTTGATCTATTCGATGCACCCTTGCACCTAAATTTCCATCTCGCTAGTCAAGCTGGCAAAGATTATGACCTCAGCCAAATTTTTGAAAATACCTTGGTCAAAGAGCAACCAACCCTTGCCGTTACCTTGGTAGAAAACCATGACTCTCAACCATTGCAGTCTTTAGAATCCATCGTCGAGTCTTGGTTTAAGCCCCTTGCCTATGCACTAATTTTGCTGCGCCGTGAAGGATATCCTTGTATTTTTTACGGTGATTACTACGGTGCACATTACAAAGATTTTGGGAAAGATGGCAATGAGTACGAAATTTGGATGGATAGCCACCAATGGTTACTTGATAAATTCCTTTTAGTTCGACAAACTTATTGCTATGGCGATCAACTTGACTATTTTGACCATCCTAATACGATTGGTTGGACGAGATTGGGCGATGATGAGCATTCTGGTGGAATGGCTGTAGTGCTAAGTAATGGCGAGGATGGACGAAAATGGATGAATATTGGACATCCAAATAGTACCTATATCGATATTACTGAGCATATCGATGAGCCTGTAACCACCAACGATGAAGGTTGGGCAGAGTTTCGTTGCAATGCTGGTTCTGTATCTGTATGGATTAAGAAATAAGGAAAGCTGATTTAAAAACTTCTCTAGCTATAGCAATCCTAAATGGGTTGTGAGAGTACGCCCCGAAGGGGCGCACTCTCACAACCCTCCAAGATCTTACAAATCATTTAGGATCGCTATATAAATCACTGGATTTTTGAGACTGTCAAGTAAAATGTGTAAAGTCTAGAAGCTAGATGTGGAGTCGATCCTCTTCGAGGATGGTAAAGCGATTAAGAGCAGGTATCCAATCCCGAATCGGCATTGTCCATTTCTTAGAAATATTCCGCATCGCCAAATAAACGAGCTTGAAAGCAGCCTCTTCGGACGGGAAAATCTGTTGAGATATAATCACACTTTACGCATTGGGAAAACCAGTCAAACCATCAACGCAAGCAATCAAAATATCTTTGACTCCACGGTTATGAATTTCGGTGAGTACGGACAACCAGACTTTGGCTCCCTCATTGGGGGGGGATCCACATACCCAGAAATTCCTTGTACCCGTCCATGCCAAAAGATCCTGCTAGAAAAATTCCATTCCGTAGATTATATTTGTCA
This sequence comes from Pseudanabaena sp. CCNP1317, assembly GCF_034931345.1. Classification (NCBI taxonomy): domain Bacteria; kingdom Bacillati; phylum Cyanobacteriota; class Cyanophyceae; order Pseudanabaenales; family Pseudanabaenaceae; genus Pseudanabaena; species Pseudanabaena sp. CCNP1317. The sequence goes on from NZ_JAYGIF010000097.1 coordinate 7,915, forward strand.
AGCAACAGTCGAACAGCTTGCCGAAACCGACAGTTTCGGCAAGCTGTTAGCACAGCATATCTATAACCATTTCCATCCAGTCAGCAACGCTCAATAGAAAAAGCAAAGATCTGGGCATTTACACCTAAATTAACGTGAGTTCAATATAGCCATTTGCGGCGTGCGAAGCACGCCGCAAATGGCGAAAAATGGTAAGAATCGCTTAGCGATTCTTACCATTTTTCGCTTTCGTCGAACTGACGTTAAATTATTAACGGAACATCAGCTTGCTTTCTTCATCCCAATTACGATACATCCAAATTACCGTGTACCAATTCATATAAATCCGAAAGATTTCCATCGCAACTTCCGATTTGCCGCGATCACATAGCCATATCAATAAAGGTTTGAGGGTGCGATCGTTGAGTGTTCCTCCGAGAGTGAGAATCCCCCAAAGAGCTAAATGCAGCCAAGTTTTTTGAATCATTAACTTGACTTCCCATGTGGGATGCTTTTGATAAAAAATAATGCTCATTCGACCACGTTGTTCTTCTAAATCAAGTAAACGGGGCATTTTATCAATGGAAAATTTAGCGTGGTAATGGAAAGCGATCGCCCCTGCACAGGTCAAACGTTTTAAACCTAATTTTTTAACGCGCATTCCTAGCTCAAAATCTTCCCAACCATATTGGAAAAAGCCTGTATCAAATTTTCCTGCTTCTAACAGCCATTTACGGGCGATCGCTAAGTTACAAGTGTCAAATAACGCCGCCGTAAAATATGGCACTGCGGAGACAGGCTCAGAATCAGGTGCTTCCAAATTGCTAGTGTCGATGATCCTGCCATAGCTATAGACTTTTTCACCTTGAGCTAGAGTCTCGGTATGGGCTTGGAGATATTCAGGATTAACAGTAATATCGCTATCGACAAAGGCAATGTATTTGCCCTTGGCTGAGTCAATGCCATAATTGCGGGCTGTGGCGGCGGCGGCATGGTCTTGGGTTAATAGGCGCAAATGTGGATACTGATCACTATTAGCTCTCAAAAACTCTACCGTGCCATCGGATGAGCCATCATCTATCACCAAAATTTCGTAAGGCTGGGTTATGGTCTGTTTTTCCAACGCTGCTAGACATTTTTGCAAAATTGGTAGGCGGTTATAAGTGGGCACAACCACTGACCACAACATTTCTGACACAGTATTTCTCCTAAGCGATCGCCAAAAGAATTATAAATTTATACGGATTTTGGAAATTCATATAAACAGGATTTGATTTTTGATTTCCTGAAAGTATAAGGAATAGACGACGCGAAATCGCCCATTCCTTATTTTAATGTTTTTAGAATTTTCGTTGAGGCTGTACCATCACCATATAACTGATTAGTGTCTAATGGCGAAGGCTGATGAATTTGATGATGCAGTTTTTGTAAGATTTTAGAACTAGTTGAATCAGGGGAAATTAAGCAATTCCATCCTGATTCAACTAGTTCTACCCATTCAGTTTGATCTCGTAAAGTTATACAGGGAACTTGATAAAAATAAGCTTCTTTCTGTATCCCACCAGAATCGGTGACAATCATTTTGGCATTTTTTTCCAGCATGATTATGTCGTAATAACCAACTGGTTCAATCAAGCATAATGTTTTAGGGATTTTATCTAACAATTGCATGTCTTCTAGGATTTTTTTAGTGCGTGGGTGTAGGGGTAAAACAACTGTAATTTCTTGGCTAAACTCACTTAAAGATTTAAAAATTGCTGTCAAGCGATCGCAGTTATCAGTATTTTCAGCACGATGGATCGTACTTAAAATATATTGTTGGGGTTGTAGGTTTAAACTATCGAGAATATGGCTGGCTAATTCTGCTTTTTGAACATAATAAAGAGATGCATCGTACATGACATCTCCGACAAGATGCACAAGATTTCTAGAAATACCTTCTTGATACAAATTTTGGTTAGCAGTTGTAGTGGGTGTAAATAATAAATTGGCTGCGTGATCGGTTAATACTCGATTAACTTCTTCAGGCATTCGTCGATTAAAAGATCTTAATCCAGCTTCTACGTGAGCAATGGGAATATGTAATTTCGTGGCTGCGATCGCCCCCGCTAAAGTCGAATTTGTATCTCCATAGACTAATACCCAATCTGGCTTCTCGGTAATTAAAACTTGCTCGATCGCTTCTAGCATTTTGCCAGTCTGTGCGCCATGACTTGCGGAGCCAATACCAAGATGATAATCAGGTTTAGGAATATCTAGTTCCGTAAAAAACACATCGGACATATTCTGATCATAATGTTGTCCTGTATGTACTAGAACCTCTGTAATATGGTCTAGCGATCTCGCTATTCGAGAAACGGCGGCGGCTTTAATAAACTGAGGTCTTGCTCCTACAATAGTTAATATTTTCATTTGAGAGTTCTGCATGAGGAAAAAATTGTGCTTTTTATTCTAGAATATAGCGCTTCCCTGTATATTGAAAAGCGTTTTAACGCAAGGTGAGAAAAAATATTTGTAACTCGCTTGCGTGAAAAGCGCTATATAAGTAAGATAAATTCTCTAAATTTGGTCAAAAACATGAAAATATTAATTATCTCTACTCTTAACTTATCTGAATCAAATGGTGGCACTGTTCATTTTACATCTATTGCTCAAGAGTTTTGTCGTGCTGGTCATACCGTAGATGTAATTATTCCTAGTACAGGGAGTAAAGAAATTGATAATCAGATAGGTGTAGGCTTTTTTGATCGGGTAATTTTTTCTAGTAATACCTTAAGCAAACTAATTCCAACTAGTAAGACAAGTATAAATAGTTTGTCTCAATTCTTCACTGTTTTATTGCAAAATCCCAATGATTATGACTGGGTATATCTACGGAGTAATTTATTGTCATTAGTTGTTTTGTTAGCGCTAAAAATAAGAGGGTTTAAATATATTATGACTGAACACAATGGATGGTTTATTGATGAACTTAAAATGATGGGTGTCTCAGCTTGGCAACAAAACGTTATTAAGTATTTACAAATAACTGATGCTAAACTTGCTAATTTAGTAAGGGCTGTAGTTCCTAATATCAAAGCAAAATTAATTGAAAATGGGATAAATGAAAAAAAAGTATTTGTTGCTGGAAATGGAACTGACATTAACTTTTTCCAGCGAGATAATCGAGAAACATCACTTAAAAAACTCGGCTTAGAAATAGAATACTTCTACTTGGGATTTATTGGCGATTTGGAACCTTGGCAGGGTGTAGAAGTAGCAATTAATGCTATGTCGATAATTTGTCAAAAATATCCCAAATCTCGTTTGCTAATAGTAGGCGGTGGACGACAGTTAAACTATTTAAAAGAAAAGTTTGGACATTTAGAGTTCCTCCAATTTATAGGCGCAGTTCCTTACAAAGAATCTAATGCCTATATTAACTGTTTTGATATCGCACTATTGCCAAAACATGGTTTGGCTAATATTGGCTATTCTCCTATTAAACTTTATGCCTATGCAGCTACTGGAAGACCAATACTTGCATCAGACATTACAGGTATACGAGAATTGGAACCAGCTCAATTTTTAGTTTTACACAGCCCAGGCAGTTCTGAAGATTTAGCGATTAAAGCAATAGATATGATGTCTAAATTAGAAGATCTATCTAAGATGTCTCTGAATGCTCGGAACTATGCTGAGAAGTATTTTTCTTGGAAATTAGTAACAGAAAAAGTTCTTCAATCAATGGAAGCATATAATGATCTTCGCTAATGGACTGAGTTTTCATATCCAGCAATTATTTTAAAAATTGATTTCATAATAATTGCTAACTCATGTCTGTACCTCAAATACTTTCAACCATCGACTGAAGCTAATTACGCGCCAGATAACACTTTGCATTTCTTTTTTCCTATTAAGTGTTGCTTGAAAGATTTTTTCTAGCATATCAGGATGCAACCACTTTCCTAAGTTTAAAATCGCTTCTTGCAACTCTAACTCAAAGCGATCGCTCAGATCATGGCGCATCCATTGCAACTCAGGAGTCACAAAGCCCATTTTATCCTGACGGGTACGGATTGGTTCAGGCAAAATGCCACGCATAGCTTCTCGTAAGACAGCTTTAGTTTGTCCTTGTTGGATCTTGAGTGTATCGTCAAGGGAATAGGCAAATTCCACCAAACGATAATCTAAAAATGGAACACGGGACTCGACTGAATGAGTCATTGAGTTACGATCTTCCCAATGTAAAAGCATCGGCAAACTAGTAGCAGTCATTTGTATATGGGAGAGTGTATGAATTGACTTGGGCGGGGCAAGGGCTAATTTGGCGCTAGATTGCGGATCAACTCCTAGCGATCGCAAATAGTTAGCGTTTAGCCAACTAGGAACTGCCATTTCTGAGCCATAGCCGAGTAGACGACGTAAGGGTTGACGTATCCATGCTGGTAATAGTGGCTCAATCATCCGTTGAATTTCCGTCACATTTTGGTAACGCCGACAGGTAATAATTTCACGCAATAATTTATCTAACTGCCAGCTACTGAGTAAATGTGAGAATAGGGCTGCGTAGAATTTGGTGTAGCCACCGAGTAATTCATCGGCTCCCTGTCCATCCAGCATTACTTTGACACCTGATAAGCCAGCCTGTCGAAATATACACCACTGCGCGAAAATACTGGTTGAGCCAAAAGGTTCATCTTGCTGCCAAGTTAGGTGATCGAGCTTTGTAAATAATTCGTTAGGATCAGGAAATATAAAATGAGGCTGTACCTGAGTTTGTTGGATCGCCATTTTGATATATGAGCGCTCATCGTAGCGCAGGTCGTCAAAACAAGAGGAAAAAGTTTGAAAAGGGATATTGTTGGATGATTCGCGCCTTAGGCGATCGCTAAGACAGACAATTGAGGTGGAATCTAGCCCCCCAGACAAACAAGAGCCAACGGTAACATCGGCTCGCAAGCGTAGTTTTACGGAATCTTGGAGCAAATCTTGCAGTTTTTGTTTTGCATCGGACATAGAAATTTTTTGCTGTGTCGATGGCAATTGATACCACTGTTTGACAATCGGCTTACCAAAGTTTTCAGCTTGGAGATCGCAGTTAAGAGTTAAGTATTCGCCGCCGCGCAATTGCCAAACCACTGCAAACATTGTCTCCCTAGTATGGTCGAGCATCCCATAGGCGAGAAAGTCATAACAGCGTTGGGGATTGGCTCGAGCTTGCCAGTGGGGTAGTTTCGTAAACTGCTTGATCTCTGAGGCGAAGGCGATCATATTGGGCGATTGCTCCCATATATATAGTGGCTTCACCCCAAGGCGATCACGAGCCGCCCATAACACTTTTTTACTACTGTCCCATAATAAAAAAGCAAACATACCATTAAAGCGATCAAGACAGGCATATCCCCATTCTTGATAAGCCGCCAAAATCATTTCGGTATCTGAATGACTACGAAATTGATATCCTAGATTCACAAGTTCGGCAGTCAATTCTAGGTAATTATAAATTTCACCGTTATATACCAGCCAACATTGTTGATCGTAGCTAGACATCGGTTGATGCCCCGCCGATGACAAATCAATAATCGATAGTCTCCGATGCCCTAATCCCAAACCATAGGCGTCGTCAAAATAGTAACCACTGTCATCGGGACCTCGGTGGGCAATAACTTGTGTAAAAGTCTGTAAAAGCGATCGTTCCACAGTTTTTTGATCTCGATTCCAAATTCCACTGATGCCGCACATGAGTTAGGTCAATAAACGCTGATAGACTTAGTAAGCGATTGTGTGTCCTTAACTTTACTTGATTATGTGTGTATGGAGTCTATAAGCGTGGAGCAATCATCCACTTTTGCAAACTTGCAAACCAAAATTAAAGATCATTCGGCATTGGTGGGCGTTATTGGGCTTGGCTATGTGGGCTTGCCTTTTGCAGTCGAAAAAGCAAAGGTTGGTTATTCCGTGATTGGCTTTGAGCAAAATCCTCAGCGCGCGGATCAGGTTAATGCAGGAGAAAACTATATTCCTGATGTCAAAACTGAAGAATTACAAGCAATTGTTAGTAGTGGCAAGCTCAAGGCTGTAACTAGTTACGAGCTAGTATCACAAATGGATGCGATCGTTATTTGTGTACCAACTCCACTTACCAAAAATCTCACGCCCAATTTGAGCTATATCGAGTCTGTTACTCAGCAGTTAGCCAAATATTTGAGAGCAGGTCAATTAATTACCCTTGAGTCAACAACTTATCCTGGGACGACCGATGAGGTGATGCGTCCAATTTTGGAGCAGGTTAGTGGTTTAAAACAGGGGGAAGATTTTTTCTTAGCCCATTCGCCTGAGCGAGTCGATCCAGGGAATTTGCGCTACACCACCAAAAATACTAATAAAGTGGTTGGCGCATCTGATCCACGTTCCTTAGAAATTGCCAAGTTATTTTACGAACAAACCATTGATCACGTAGTTCCTGTAAGTAGCGCCAAAGCTGCCGAATTAGTTAAGGTATTTGAAAATACGTTTCGGGCGGTAAATATTGCACTTGTTAATGAGTTGGCTATACTTTGCGATCGCATGGATCTCAACGTCTGGGAAGTGCTAGATGCTGCTAATACTAAGCCATTTGGAATCATGCCATTTTATCCAGGTCCTGGGGTGGGCGGTCACTGTATTCCTATCGATCCCCATTATTTAGAGTGGAAAGCTAAGGAATTTAACTTTGAAACCCATTTCATTGCCCTCGCAGGTGAAATCAATCGTCGAATGCCTGAATTTGTGCGCGAGAAGGCATGGCGGGTGCTTAACCAAGTTGGAGTTGCCCCATCACGATCTAATATTTTAGTAATGGGTGTCGCCTACAAAAAAAATATTGATGATTGGCGTGAGTCTCCCTCAATTAATGTGATTAAGCGACTACTCGAAGATCGTGCCAATATCGTTTACCATGATCCTTTTGTGTCTGAAATCAAGATCCGAGGTCAAGTTTTACAATCAATTCCACTTACCGATGACGCGATCGCTAATGCAGATATCGTTATAATTTTGACCGATCATAGTCAAATTGATTATGCAAATCTTGTTGCTAAAGCGAAGGCAATTCTCGATACAAGAGGAGTGACAAGACATCTGCAAGGCGATCGCGCTAACGTTACACTCCTCTAAGTTTTATAAACCTGAATCTGGATATCTCAAAAATTATCTATGCAAAAAGTTATTGTGGTTGGGGCAGGTAGTTGGGGCAGAAATCTTGTTCGTAATTTTCATGCCCTCGGTGCATTGGCGGGTGTTGCCGAAATGAGTCCAGACTTACGGGCGGGGATAGCATCCAATTTTCCTGATGTGACTCTTTATCCCGATCTACAATCAGCCTTAGAAACGGATGCGGCGATCGTGTTAGCAACTCCTGCGCCATCCCATTACAAACTTGCCTTGCAAGCTCTGCAAGCAGGTAAAGATGTATTTGTGGAGAAGCCGATGACTCTTAAAACGTCGGAGGCTCGTCATCTTGCGGAATATGCGGATCGCCAAAACCAGATTTTAATGGTGGGGCATTTGTTGCTATATCAACCTGCGATCGCTTGGATGCGTGACTATTTAGCCACTGGTAAAGCAGGCAAAGTATTTCATGTATCAACACAAAGGGTAAAGCTCGGAAAGGTTCGCCGTGAAGAGAATGTCTGGTGGTCATTTGCTCCTCACGATGTCTCAGTGATTTTAGATTTGCTCAGCAATTCATCAACAGCTCTAAAACTACAAGATGTTAAGGCAACTGGTCACGCCATGTTGCAGTCGGGTATTGCTGACAATGTTCATGTAGATTTACAATTCGCCAGCGGGCAAACTGCCCATGTACATACTTCGTGGTACTACCCTTTGTCTCAGCGTTCTACTGTTGTGCTTGCCGAAAAACAAATGCTGGTCTACGACGAGGTGGCTCAGACCGTTACGATTCACAACAAAACCATTGATGCCGAGTTAAACAATCAGGATCATGGTAGTGAAACAGTGGAAATTGCAGCTGCCGAGCCCTTAAAGATTGAATGCCAGCATTTTCTTGATTGTATTGCCACCCGTCAACGTCCGCGATCGGATGGTTGGAATGGGGTGGCAGTTGTGGAAGTTTTAGAAAAAGCTGAGGAGGCGATTAATGCCTGAGATGAATTCTGTTAATTCTCCAAAAGAACAAGATTACTTTGCCCATGAATCCGCTTATATCGATGTAGGTGCAAGCATTGGCAATGGCACAAAAATCTGGCATTTCTCTCACATTATGGGCAAAGCCAAGATTGGGAATAACTGCATTCTTGCTCAAAATGTATTTGTCGCGGACAACGTGATTGTGGGCGATCGCTGCAAGATTCAAAACAATGTCTCTCTTTACGAAGGCGTAATCCTCGAAGATTATGTGTTTTGTGGTCCCAGCATGGTGTTTACCAATGTGAAAACGCCACGCTGTGAATATCCTCGCAACACCAGTGCTGACTATGGAACAACGCGGATCAAACATGGATCGAGTATCGGCGCAAATGCTACGATTGTCTGCGGCATCACCCTGCATGAACGCGCCTTTGTCGCCGCAGGTGCAGTGGTCACCAAAGATGTTCCTGCCTATGCCATGGTTGCAGGTGTTCCCGCCAGAATCATCGGCTGGATGAGTGCCTATGGTGATGTCCTCGAATTTGATTCTGAAGGATACGCAGTAGACTCCATTGGCGATAAATACCAAAAAATATCAGATACAGAAATCAAAAAATTAGCATGAGCGATCAAAAAATCCCGATTCTCGACCTCTCTCCCCAGTACCAAAGCCTTAAGCCCGAAATCTATGCAGCGATTGATCGCGTATTGGAGTCAGGTCAGTTCATCATGGGACCTGATGTCAAGCAGTTTGAGCAGGAGGTTGCGACTTATTTAGGTGTTAAACACGCGATCACGGTTAATTCTGGGACAGACGCTCTGGTAATTGGCTTGCGAGCAATGGGTATTGGATCTGGGGACGAAGTGATTACCACGCCTTTTTCTTTCTTTGCAACAGCTGAGTCAATTAGTAGCGTTGGTGCAACCCCCATTTTTGTCGATATTGATCCAAAGACCTTTAATATTGACCCTGCCAAAATCAAGGACAAAATTACATCTCGAACCAAGGCTATTATGCCTGTGCATCTTTATGGTAATCCTGCGGCAATGACGCAAATTATGGGGATTGCTCAAGCTCATGGATTGAAAGTGATCGAAGACTGTGCCCAATCCTTTGGGGCTCGTTATGCAGGTACATGTTCAGGTTGTGATGGTGCTTGTAGTGAAACTTTGCGTTCTACGATCACGGGCAAGATGACAGGCACAATTGGCGATGTCGGGGCTTATTCTTTCTTCCCTTCCAAAAATCTGGGGGCTTACGGTGATGGTGGTTTGATTGCTACCAACGATGATGAGATCGCTGATTTAGCAAGGATGCTGCGTGTTCATGGTGCTAAAAAGAAATATCACAATGAAATCATTGGCTATAACTCCCGCCTAGACACCTTACAGGCTGCCATCCTGCGGGTGAAGTTACCCCATATTGATGAATGGAATGCAGGTCGCCGCCGTGTGGCAAGTTTATATACTGAGTTATTAGCAGATATCCCTGAAGTAGTCGCGCCTGAGGTGGTCACTGGTCACGTTTTTCATCAATACACAATTCGGATTGTTAAAGGTGATCGGGACAAAGTGGCAAGTGATCTATCGGCTAAGGGTATTAGCACAATGATCTATTATCCAATTCCTCAAGATCGGTTACCAATTTATGCAGGTAAATATCCAGTTAATCCCATCAGCGATCAACTAGGAACACAAGTATTAAGCTTGCCAATTTGGCCAGAGCTAGATCGCTCGATCGCCGAAGAAGTGATAGGATGGCTTAGAACAAGTATTTAGAACTAGTTCATCTTTCAGCTTGCCATTTATGTAATCAAGCAATTTAATCAAGCAATTTAATCAAGCAATTTGTAGAATTTGAGTAAGGAATTAGGGAATGGACTTAAAAGGTAAGCGCTTTCTGGTCATTGGTGGGGCAGGATTTATTGGTTCTCATACAGTCGATCAGCTTCTTCAGGAGGATGTTGCAGAAATTCGGATCTACGATAACCTGAGCCGTGGTAGTCGTGAGAACCTTGCTGAGTCACTCAAAGATCCAAGGGTCAATATCTTCCCTCTGGGCGGGGAGTTAATGCATCGAGATATTTTAGACGTAGCCATGAAAGATATTGATGGAGTGTTCCATTTTGCGGCTCTCTGGTTATTACATTGCTATGACTTTCCTCGTTCTGCGTTTGAAGTAAATATTGGCGGTACATTTAATGTACTTGAAGCTTGTATTAACAATGGGGTGAAAAAGCTGGTTTATTCCTCATCTGCTTCTGTTTATGGAGATGCACTAGAAGAACCAATCACCGAAGATCATCCCTACAACAACAATAACTTTTACGGCGCTACCAAAATCGCTGGCGAGCATATGTGTCGATCTTTGTACCATCGCTACAAAGGTACTGACAAACATTTTGACTATGTAGGCTTGCGATATATGAATGTATATGGTCCACGCCAAGACTACAAGGGAACATATATTGCCGTGATTATGAAAATCTTAGATCGTCTAGATAAGGGCTTACCGCCTGTTGTTTATGGCGATGGATCACAAGCCTATGACTTTATATATGTTGGTGACTGTGCTGCTGCAAATGTATGTTCAATGAAAGCTGATAAGACAGACTCTTTCTACAACGTTGGTACAGGTGTAAAAACAACTATTCAAGAGTTAGCTGAAATGATCTTGGAAGTTACAGGCTCTCACCTCAAAATTCAGTATGAACCTGGTGGCACAACCTTTGTCAAAAATCGTGTTGGTTGTCCTAAAAAAGCAACTTCAGAAATTGGGTTTACAGCTAAAGCTGAGTTGCGCGAAGGAATCAAAAACTTGATTGAGTGGCGAAATACTCATAAAGAAGACGTGGAAATGCGTCGTTTGGCAGCTGGGCTTAAAGGATAAAGGCAGATAAAACTAATGTGCGGAATTGCTGGAGTCTTCCATTTTGACGGTGAGCCTGTTTCATCGGTTATTTTAAAAAAAATGACGGATGCGATAGCTCATCGTGGTCCTGATGGCGAAGGTCAGTTTATTGAAGGTGGAGTAGGGATCGGGCATCGACGCTTAGCAATTATTGACCTATCTCCAGCAGGTCACCAGCCTATGTCAACGGCTAACGGTCGGTTTGTCATCAGTTTCAATGGCGAAATCTATAATTTTAATGAACTTCGTGTTGAGCTTGAAGCCCTTGGTTGCCCTTTTCATTCCCGCACAGACACTGAAGTTCTGCTTTATGCCTATGCTACGTGGGGTGAAGCGTGTCTAAATCGTCTTAATGGCATGTTTGCCTTTGCGATTTTTGATCGCCATACCCAAGAAGTCTTCATTGCTCGCGATCGCTATGGCATTAAGCCTCTGTACTACACCCTTCAGGGTCAAAAATTTATTTTTGGCTCTGAAGTAAAAGCAATTTTAGCTAACCCTAGTTATCGAACCACGATTGACCAACCATCTCTACTCGAATACCTCACATTTCAAAATTTCTTTACGGACACCACCCTATTTCAGGATGTCAAGCTCCTGCCAGCAGGAACCTCAATGTTGTTGTCACGAGAGTCAGGTCAAAAATTACATGTCAAGCAATACTGGGATTACCATTTTGTTGAACCCGAAAAACCTCTAGATGAACGTGAATATGTTGAAGAACTTGATCGCCTATTTCGTCAAGCGGTCAATCGACAGCTAATCAGTGATGTTGAGCTAGGTGCATACCTCAGTGGAGGCATGGATAGCGGCTCGATTACAGCAATCGCAGCACAGCAACTCCCGTATCTCAAGTCTTTTACTTGTGGGTTTGATCTCAACTCAGCATCTGGCATTGAAGTTAGCTATGACGAGCGTGAGGCTGCTGAATATATGTCCTATTTATTTAAGACCGAACATTATGAGATGGTCTTAAAAGCAGGAGACATGGAACGAGTGATGCCTCGCCTTGCTTGGCACTTAGAAGAGCCAAGAGTTGGGCAAAGTTATCCTAACTTTTATGTAGCCCAGCTAGCCAGTAAGTTTGTCAAGGTTGTCATGTCTGGAACTGGTGGTGACGAGTTGTTTGCTGGTTATCCTTGGCGTTATTATCGAGCTGTAGTCAATGACGATTTTGAACATTACATTGATAAATATTATGGATTTTGGCAACGTCTCTTGGTTAATGGTGAAACGAAGTCAGTTCTTGCCCCAATATGGGATCAAGTGAAACATATTTCCACTAAAGATATTTTTAAAGGAGTTTTTCGTCAACCAAGACTACAAATGTCTCGTCCTGAAGATTATGTCAATTGTTCGCTTTATTTTGAAGCTAAAACTTTTTTGCATGGTCTACTGACAGTTGAAGATAAACTGAGCATGGCGCATTCTCTGGAAACTAGAGTGCCTTTTTTAGACAATGACTTGGTTGATTTCGCGATGAAAATGCCAGTAAATTTAAAACTTGGCAATCTTACCGAAGTGGTTCAACTCAATGAGAATGATCTTGGCAATAAAACTGCTAAATATTTTCAAAAGACAAAAGACGGCAAATTACTGTTGCGTAAAGTTATTTCTCGATATATACCTACGACTGTTACAGAAAGAGAAAAACAAGGTTTTTCTGCTCCTGATGCTAGTTGGTTTAAGGGAGATAGTATAGATTATGTCCGACGGAGATTGTCTGATCCCAAAGCTCAGATTTACAATTTTCTCGATCATAAATCTGTACAATTACTAATCGATCAGCATCTTGATGGCAAGCAAAATCGTCGTCTTTTGATTTGGTCGTTGCTCAATTTAGAAAGTTGGTGTGAGCAGTTTTTAGGATGAACATGCGATATTTTCTATCATTTGATTTGCATATACGAGCATTTCGAGAAGTCTTAAGGCTTGTCATAATGTATAAATCTCTAACATGGGAAATGACAAAAAGTGAGGTGACAGATCGTTATAGAGGACAGATACTTGGTTGGTTCTGGGCAATACTTCATCCATTGATATTGATAGGAGTTTATATCTTTATCTTTGTTGTTATATTCAAAATTAGAATCGGTGGGACAAGAGAAATGCCGCTTGATTACACTACTTACTTGCTATCTGGGTTAATCCCTTGGTTGACTGTGCAAGAGGTAATGTCTAAAGCAGGTACTGCAATTACTAGTAACGCAAATCTAGTTAAACAAGTTGTGTTTCCAATTGAGATTTTGCCAATTAAAAGCATTTTGGCTTCCTTAATTACGCAAGGGATTTTTCTATCTATTTTGATTATGTATGTGTTAGCAACGAATCATTCTCTGCCATTTACATATATATTTTTGCCATTGCTCTTTTTTATACAAATGGTTGGGATGGCTGGTATTTCTTTTACTCTATCTGCAATAGGGGTCTACTTCAAAGATGTTAAAGATATTGTACAGATGTTTACATTGATTGGTATATATTTGTTGCCAATTTTTTATCTTCCCGAGCAAGTACCTGAACAATTTAGATTACTTTTATTTATAAATCCTTTCAGTTATATGGTCTGGTGTTATCAAGATGTACTCTATCTTGGTAGATTCGATCATCCTTGGGCTTGGGTAGCATTCATTGTCATGAGTCACTTCTCATTTACTTTCGGTTACAATCTTTTTCGTAAGTTAAAAATAATGTTTGGTAATGTTTTATGAATTTACAAGATCGACAAGGTATTGCAATAAAGATTAGTAATCTTTCTAAGGTATACAAAATTTACGAAAAACCTGCTGATATGGTTTGGGAGTTATTTTCATCTAAGACTATTCACAAAGAATTTTGGGCTTTAAAAAATATTTCTTTAGAAATTAGAAGAGGAGAAATTCTTGGGGTCGTTGGAAGAAATGGAGCTGGCAAGAGTACTCTTCTAAAGATACTAGCAGGAACCTTAGATAAAACATCGGGTGATATATATATTAACGGTAAAATCTCCGCTATCCTAGAGCTAGGGACAGGTTTTAATCCTGAGTACACAGGTCGTGAGAATATCTATATGGGTGGATTATGCTTGGGTATGTCGAGAGAAGAAATAGATCAAAAAATTGACTCTATTATTGATTTTAGTGAGTTGAGACATGTTATTGATCAAGCATTTAAAACATACTCTAGCGGAATGCAAGCTAGGCTTACTTTTTCTACGGCTATCAGTATAAAACCTGATATTTTGATTATTGATGAGGCATTAGCTGCTGGGGATGCACCTTTTGTTGAAAAATGTATTCATAAAATGGAGGAGATTATTCGCTCTGGCTGTACTGTTTTACTTGTTTCGCATAATACTAACTTAATAAGTAGATTTGCAAATCGCGCAATTTTACTAGAAGAAGGTAAAGTAGTCGCGGATGACTTATCAGAAAATATAGCTAAAATATATGAAGTTCGCAGCTATACATCTAGCCTAAATGAAAATAATGATGGGAAGAAAGAACGTGTTGGCGATCAGAAAATACACATAGTAGATGTCCAAATCTATGGAGAAGAGTTTGATAGTAATGTATTCTTTCAGGGAACTGATTTAAGTATAGAGATCGAAATTGACTCTTTGATTGAAAGTAGTACAGCGAATTTTTATGTAGCAGTTTATCGCACAGACGGCATATGTGTCTGGAGCTCAACTAACTATAAACATATTGATAATAACTACAATCTAATTTCTACGCAATTTTGCATCAAACCAGGGAACAGCAAGATTCAGTTAAAGATAAAGACAATACCTTTTAATTCTGGAAATTACTATCTCACAATTGGTATAGAGCCGTATCCTGATGTTAATGCTGTAGCAAATTATCATGATTATCTACCACGGTATAAAAAATTTTCTGTTACCCGTCGCGATAGCTTAGTGCTTAATAAAATATGTGATACACCTTCAAAATGGTTTCTCAGAAGCAATTACCTTATAAAATCTAAGATAGAAGTAGAATCAGAGATTAGATTACGGAAATTCCCTTATCCCTACAAATCAGCTATTTCAATCTCCAATGATTGTGAGTTTATGTCTTGGGATAATCACTTGAAACTATACAGATTTTTATGCAGTAAACAAGGTCTTGGTCTAGAAATTGCCAACAGTATATTTTTTAACGTGACAAATTCACTTTGTCACTCAACGTTCAGCTATTTTCAAGATTTATCTGATAAACCATCTGTTTATAGTTCAATTTTAAAAGAAATGATTCAATCGGGTTATATTGATACTATTCATGCCTATGGTGACTTTGATGATGGTACTTTTAAAAATAAATTTGCTGAGAAAACAATCGAAGAATGTATAAATAATCAATTGAAGTTTAAAGTTTGGACAAATCACGGTTCAAATAAAAATTATCAAAATATAGGACATCATAATTTAGATAACTACCAGCAGGGAGATATTCCAAAGAGTAAATTTTATCACTTAGATATTTTAAGGTACATTGGAACTCGTTATTTTTGGGTTGACGACGGTTATGTAAATCATCCATCGGATGGCAATTTATTATATTGTGAGCAAGCCCGTGATGGCTCAAACCTTAATCTGTTCAGGAGATATAGGGGGCTTGTTGGTAAGTCTGCTCCCAATGCAAGTTTATTGCCAGAGCAAATTTGCATAGACGATATAAATTTGCTAATTGCTCAAGAGCAAGCTTGTATTTACTATCAACACTTAGGCTGTTGGAAAAAGAATAATGATGGGACATTTGAAACCAATCAGCCACCATTTTTTTCTGCCGAGGCAATTAAGGTGCTAGAATATATTTCTCAAGTATTTCACGAAGGCAAGTGTTTAGTTACAACTGTAAGCCGATTGCTTCAATATCTTGAAGTATGTCAATCAATTAAGTTTTGGTCTTCAGACACAGAAATTATCATTTCATCCACATCCGAAAATATTACTTATCATGATCTAGAAGGGCTTACATTTTATATCCGAGAACCAGAAAAGATGAAATTAGTTTGGCATAGCAAGAATGGAGAAATTATTGCTTTACCTTCAGAGACGTTTATTGATAATGATGAAAGTTGTATAGGCGTGCCTTGGAGAAAAATGGGAGAATTTATATGGTAAGACCTTTGGATAAACTAGACATTTCTCTGATTTTATCGATAGCCAAAGCATATAATGACGAAGGGTACGCAAAATTCATTTGTCAGTTTCCTATGTCTTTCTATTTAGATCGAGTAAAGCGTATTAACTTTTCTGGCTATGAGAAGGTTTTGGATATTGGGTGTGGGTATGGACAATGGACATCCGTATTAGCCATGTATAACCAAAAAGTTATAGCCCTTGAATGCAATCAGAATCGTTTGTCAATCGCACAAGAGTTTATCAAAAACTGTGAAATTCAGAATGTAGATTTTGTCCTTGGAGATGCCATTTCTCTTCCATTAGATGATTTGGAGGTAGATGCCATTTTCTGCTATGGGGTGTTCATGTTCTTAGACAGACAGAAAGCACTAAAAGAATTCCATAGAGTTTTAAAGCCAGGTGGGAAGATCTATATTTGCACTAATGCTTTTGGTTGGTGGCTAAGAATGTGGCTGAAAAATATATTTGGCGATAAGAATCTCAGGTCTGCTGCCTATAGAGCCATGACACAAGGAAGAAAAAATGTAATACCAAACTCTACCAACAAGAAAGATGTTTTTAGACTTTTGAATTCTGATGATTGGGAGGATGTGTTAGTAGAATACGAGGGCCATTTATTTAATGAAATAGAAGCAAAACCTTTAAATTGCTATCAAGGAACATTCTTGAATTTTGATGCTGTAATTGAATTCACTTCTAAAAAAAAAGCAATTAAAACAATAGATGAGAAAGCAAATAGAGAACCTAAAATCTCGCCTAATAATGTTGTTAATATATTTAAAAATACTGTTTTAGAAACTTTAACAAAAACCAACTATGAATACATAACTCCTTTAACAAAATACCCTCAGCCTAAACCATCTCTTGATTTAGTCAATAACTGTTATGCAAGTATAATAGAAGTGAAAACTAGTTTATCTCTTTCACTAAATAGGTTAGAGCAACTTCAATGGCTTTATGCGAGAATAACTGAATCAAGTCAGTCTGACTTAGAAAAGTTCTATGCCTGCTTAACGTTTGCTCAGTTACACTTTTTTCATCACTTTGCTGGACAACCGATGCAGACTAATGGGGTTTCTGTACTAGATCCTATTGCTGGCATACTGCTTGGTTTTGGAAGATGTGGGACGGTTTCCCGTTTACTAGTTGACCTATTTCTTTGTAATGGATTTCAATCGAGGCTAGTGACTGCTGGTTGCCACACTTCATCTGAAGTTTTTTTAGGTGGAAAATGGGTTTTAGCAGATGCTAGTCTTTTCCCCCCTGGGATTTATCCTATGGATGATTCTGGTGATCCTGTAAGTTTGGAGCAAATAGCTGAATGTCCAGCATTAATTGACAAATGTCCTTCCTATATTAATTATCATCACGAGTACATAGATGCTTTCCTAAAAACTTATCCTGAAACTGATGGCATTATTGGAAAATATCTTAGAAATCCTCTACTTCCTTCTTCTGGTTATTTTGCAAAAGAATACTTCACTGGCGGTCGTGCTATTGGATTAATTGAGCGTCTTTCTAAAACTGGAAGCTTTCAAGAATGGAATGCTGATGTAAACTTTGGTTGGACAAGAAATTATGAAAAAGATGTTCTACAAGGACAGATACTAACAACTAGGCAAAGACCAAGCCAAGTTCAAGATATTTATCTTGTGGGAGAATACATAACATGGAATAAGTCATTTTCTGTTCAACATGATACAGAAATTGTGTATAGACTAATTGTTTCGGATACATCGCGAAAATGGGCTTACGATAGCATACCAATAGGTTTCAATTTGTCAGTCATTGGAGAAGTCATAAAGATACAAGATAATCACATTTCTATAAAAAATTTACTCTGTCTGGGCAGGTATTTAACTATCTATGCAGAGATAAATTCATGGCAAGAGGAAGATATATTTTATCTTCCATCTAAAGAGTTTGATTTAAGATCTCTAGTAAATTAGTCAAATAATATGCATCATAATGATTTTGAGCGTGAAGAGAGTTTGTATGAAGATGCTATTGCTGAAAGATACAATCGTGATTATCACAGCTATTTAATTATGCAAGCACATGATGAAGATTTTTCCCAGTTTGTGTCTCAAAACTACCATAAAGGAGATCGAGTACTAGATTTGGGATGTGGACCTGCATCTTTGTGGCATCTTTGGAAAAGGGCTTTACCTGATCCTTCCCAAATAGTTGGAGTCGATTTATCTGAGGGGATGATCAAAGAATGTGAAAAAATGTTTCCTGAAGATGATTTTAGAGTTGGTAGTGCATTAAAAATTCCAGCTGACTCAGGTAGCTTTGATTTAGTAATTGTCTCTAGTATATTGCATCATATTCCTGACGAATTTCTGCCAGATGCATTTAAAGAAATTAATAGAGTATTAGATGAGCATGGAGTTGTTGTTGGTCGTGAGCCAGTATCTAAAGGAAGATTAGGAGACGAACCCGGTTGGTTCTCGGGCGCAATTATGTCATTTAGACATTTAGTGTATAGACTCACTCATACTCGTGAATACCCAGAACCAGCAATTGGTGACTACCACCATGCTTACATCCCAACTGAATTTTTAAAATTGCTTAGTCATTCTTTTTCTCCAAAGGGAGTTATTCTAAAGCACCCTGTCAGCTCATATGTTCTTAGAAGTAATAACACTTTGGTCGCTAAAATTGCCCGTCTCTTAGATAATTCTATTGGCTTTGGGGGACATGAATTTTACTACTCAGCCTCAAAAAATTACTATGATTCTGGTGATGTCATGGACTGTATAGAGAAAGAGTTAAATACCATACTCGATCCAGATAAAAAAATAGAGTTTATGGCTTTATTACAAAAATCTGCTGAACTTCTTGAAAGAGAGCTAAATACTGAAAATGGCTAGTAATTCAGATGTTCATATGACAGAAACGGCAAATTGGATTGAAAAATTCCGCCAAAAATATGGGCAATCGCCACGCATATTGCATATAGGGAATATCGCGAACAATGCTTATAACAATGCTAAATTACTAAACAATGCAGGGCTAGATTGTGATGTAATCTGCTATGACTATTATCACACTATGGGTTGTCCAGAATGGGAAGATGCAGATTTCATAGGTTCTGTTAGAGATCAATTCTTCCCAAATTGGCACAGTTTGGAAATGAATAAATTCCAGCGCCCTCTTTGGTTTGCCCAAGGTCCAACAAAACTCTGCATTCGTTACCTATTAGCAAAGAGACAAAGTGGTTTAAAGAGTGCCAGATCTTTGTGGTTTCAGCTAGGGCTATATAGATTTTTTCGCACATGTTTAGTCGGCAACTATGTATACAAAAAACTTTTATCCTTAAAAAAGATCAAAGACTCATATACACAGCCTGTCCTAGGAGCATATAGCTATGCAAAATATCAATTAAAGCGTTGTTTTATTAATAAATACACGCGCCCTTATCTTAGAAAATATTTCCCCAAACTAAAAACCTCTAAAGATTTACCAGAATCTACTAAATCTTTATTTGAAGAACGAGTAGAAGAAATCATCCAAAGATTTAAAGTCAATTTCTCTGAACGTAGCGATCAACTATTAGCGACAGATTTAATTCCTTACAACTCTATAATACCTTTATGGAGCCAGCTCTTTGATCAATATGACATTATCCAAGCATATTCTACAGATCCGATTTTGCCATTACTCGCAGGCAAAAAATACTTTGCTTTTGAGCATGGAACATTAAGAGATATTCCTTTTTATCCAAACACGCAGGGTAGAATTACGGCAATTTCTTATAGTGAAGCACAGCATGTCTTTGTCACAAATTCTGATTGCTTAGAAAATGCGCATTACTTAGCTGGGGAAAGGGTTTCTTACATAAATCATCCGTATGACGAAAGCCATGGTGATGCTATAAGTGGCTCAGAAGATTTACGTAGACGCTTATGTAAAGAACTTGATGCTGACTTTCTTTTCTTTTTCCCGACTCGACAGGACTGGGTGGTTGGCACTGGCTATGCAGACAAAAGTAACGACATTTTTTTGAGAGCCTTCTGCCAATTGCGCCAATCAGGATATAAAGTTGGCATGGTTTGCTGTCGATGGGGTAAAAATGTTCAAGAAAGTATTCATTTGTTGAAAGACAACCAATGTGATAAATATGTGCTTTGGCAAGAGCCTATGGGAACAGTACAGTTTGAGAGGACAGTAAAAGCTTGTGACGTAGTTGTCGATCAGTTTAAGCTTGGGTCTTTTGGTGGAATAATGTTTAAGGCTATGGCAGTTGGTACAGTAATTTGTACTTACTTAAATGAAGCCGAAATTTTGAATCAGTATCAAGAGTTACCACCAATAATTAATTGCCAAACAGAGGTGCAAATCGTTCAAGCTGTTCAAGAACTTATCAATCACCCTGAAAATATTAATCGCTTATCACTCTCTGCTAAGCAGTGGATTGACAAGTACCATAGCTCTAGTCTGACAGTACAAACTCAGTTACAGCAATATAAGTTGTTACTTATGCCTGATTAAATCCCCACATTTTCTTCTGTCATCAATTATTGCAAAAATCAAATAATTACATATTTATGAGAAACGAAGTTTTACCGAATTTAACAATTCCTGCAAATCTTGACAAATTTGATTTTCGTTGTTTCCAAAAAGAAATGGAGCAAGTGATTGAAGGTGTTTTTATTACAGATGAATACTGGTATCCAGTTATCAAAGGTGTTCCTTGCTTTTTAAAAGATGTGCTTAGACCAAACTTTACTTGGTTTCAAGAAAAATATAATTTGGCAAAGCTTGCCGAATCCTCAATATCAGAATTTGAAAGCGAACAGTTACTCACAAATACAACTTTCTCAGATAAGTGGAACAAGTTTCGTAATTATGGTTTAGAGCAAACTCACCAAGAATTTCTTTACGCTTGGTACTGCAAAAAATTTGGCGTTTCGACGACTGAGGAACTTGTAAGATTTTATCGCCAATTTAAGACGGTTCTAGAAATTGGACCCGGCTCAGGATTTAACACGAGATTTATTGCAGAAACGCTAGCTGATAATAATGAAGCAAAAGTCTTTGCTTTAGACATTTCTGATGCAGCATTTACAACCTTTGAAAATACTAAGCATCTTGCAAATTGCCATGTTGTCCAAGCAGATCTAATGTCTATGCCATTTGCTGACTGCTCATTTGATTTCATTATTGCTGATGGTGTTTTACATCACACACCCGACACGAAAAAGGCTTTGTTTGCAGTTTATAAGAAACTCAAACCAAATGGACAGATGTTCTTTTATGTTTATAAGCAGATGGGTGCAGCAAGGCAGTTTTGCGATCGCTACATTCGTGAGCATTTTACACATCTAGAGCCAGATGAATGCTACAAAGCCTGTGAGGGACTTACAGAGTTAGGCAGAGAGCTTAGTCATCTCAATGCCAAAATCACCCTTGAGAAAGATATTCCAGTATTGGGTATACCAGCAGGAACCCATGATGTCCAACGGCTTTTCTACTACAATTTTGTTAAATGTTTTTGGAATGATGCTTTCGATTTTGAAACGAATAATATGGTTAACTTTGATTGGTATCATCCCCATAATGCTTGGCAACATACAGAAACAGAAGTAGCAGGTTGGCTACAAGAGCTAGGTGTAAGCGATTACAAGTTTAATGATGCAAACCCAAATGGTATCTCTGTCCTCCTAACTAAGCCCTCGCTGTGAAAAGATTATTTTGGTTTGGTTATGATTTTTTGTCTTATGTTTTTTTGGGTATAGGCTTATTACTATTTCCATTGAGGTGGCTAGTTAAGTTTATTTCTATAAGAACTCAGCCTACTGATCTAAGATTAAACAGCCTCTGGACAGGCACACCAATTATTACATTGGCAGTTAAAGCAAAAGCAGAAGCTCTCTTAGGAGTTAATGCAAAATCATTGGTCTATGATACTTATTTTATTACTAGTGACTTTGACTACAATTTGAGTGGTTGGACAACTATTCCTTTGGTAGGTAAATTAACCTCTTTATTTGTTTTTATTTGGGTTTGCCTATGGGCTGACCGTATCCATATGTACATGGATCGAGGCGTTTTACTTGGTAGTAAACCTTTACAGTCAAGTTTTAAGGAATTATTAGTTTACAAAAAATTAGGTATTTCGTTTTTTTTCTGGACTTATGGTGCAGATGTACGGAGCCGTCAAACTACAGAAAAACTAGGACATCCAAATTGCTGTACGGAATGTCCTGCCATTGGAAAAGCCTGTATTTGTGATGAGTATAGCCGTAAAATTCGTATAAATAAACTCACACATTATGCGAGATGTGTATTTTCTATGGGCGATATGATGGAGTACACAGTAGGAAGTCGCAACGATCTATTTTTTTGGCCATTGGATCTATATGGCGCGAAGTCTGCAAAGTATAAAGCTATATATCCAACTAGTGATCGCACAAAACCTGTACGCATTGTCCACGCTCCTAACCATCGGGCCTTTAAAGGAACACATTACCTAATCGAAGCTGTAGAAAGACTAATTGCTAAAGGTACACAGATAGAACTAGTTCTAGTCGAAAAAGTTGCTAATGAAAAGGCTCTTGAGATGTATAGATCTGCTGATATCATATTTGACCAATGCTTAATAGGATTTCATGGCTACTTTGCATTAGAAGGTATGGCAATGGGAAAGCCTGTGATGTGTTATATCCGCAAGCCACAAGAATATCTGCTGAACCATGAAGAATGCCCAATTATAAATACTCATATTGATACACTAGAGCAAGATATTGAAGAACTTGTAAATAATCGCGATCGCTTAAGAGAGATTGGAATTAAAAGCCGCCAATATATTGAAAAATATTTCACATTGGAAGCATTTGCCGATAGGCTAAAAAATGCTTACCAAGATTTAGGAGTTACTATATGAAAGTCTTAATCATCGGATCAGGTGGCTTTTTAGGAAAAAATTTGCTCAATTATTTTCTAGCGCAAAATATTGACGTTATAGGTTGTAGTTCTGCTCAAAGTAATGGTGGCATATGTGCAGATACAGGTTTGCTCTCTAGTCAATTTTCTATTCCACCAGATACGCATACAGTCATTTATCTTTCCCAATCCCCATACTATCGACAAGTCCCAGAAATGGCAGAGCATTTACTAAATGTAAATGTAGTTAGTGCAGTTAAAGTTGCTGAATTAGCCCGTAGAGCAAAAGTTAAGCATTTCATTTACACATCCACAGGAAATGTTTATGCCCCAAGTTTTGAACCACTCACCGAAGATGCCCCAATTAATCGGAATAACTGGTATGCATTGAGCAAAATACATGCGGAGGAATCATTATCCTTATTTCGCAATGACTTTGATGTGACAATTATGCGATTGTTTGGTGTGTATGGGACAGGT
Source organism: Pseudanabaena sp. CCNP1317 (assembly GCF_034931345.1). Lineage (NCBI taxonomy): Bacteria > Bacillati > Cyanobacteriota > Cyanophyceae > Pseudanabaenales > Pseudanabaenaceae > Pseudanabaena > Pseudanabaena sp. CCNP1317. Next base: position 31,413 of record NZ_JAYGIF010000097.1, read on the forward strand.
CAAACTGACAAATTAATCCCTAACTTATTCAATACTGTCTTACAAAGAAGAAAGGTTTTTGTTGATCGTAATTCTATTGATACAAACGATATAGATGGATTGCGAATATCACTAATTAATGTAGTAGATCTTGTCAAAATTTTTCTGCAATGTATAACTTCTTCAAACTTAAAGAGCTATTTACTAAATATTAGTAGTCATGAAGTTGTTAGTATTCGTCATATCACTACATTAATTAGTCAAGCTCTCGATCTTCCAGTTGATATAGAGATTAGTGACAAATATCAACAATCTAGTTTAATAGCAAATATTCAGTTGTTACAAGCAACTTTTAATCCAGTTTTTACACCTATAGAAAAAGGAATCCAAAATATGGCTGTTCAATATAAAGTGCTAAAGTAAGATTAATAAAAACAATGAAAGTTCTTCATTTACCTACTTATACTGGTGGACAGGCTTGGGGACTCGCACAAGGGGAAAGATCTCTCGGATTAGATAGCAAAGTTTTAGTAAGAAATAATGAATGGCTTGGATATTCCTGTGATATTGACTTGGGATTAGATAAAATGTCTTCTCCATTCACTAAATTTGCTAAGCTAACAAAGACTTTTTTTCAAATTAGAAATAAATATGATGTATTCCATTTCAACTTTGGCTCATCTTTATTTCATTCACCTAAGGACTATCTTAATCATTTAGAACTGCCATTTTATCCTAAACAAGCTAAGCTTTTTGCAACTTATAATGGCTGTGATATTCGCCAGAAATATATCACGATGCAACGTACTTCAATAGCAGCCTGTCATAATTCTACTTGTTACAATGGGCAGTGTAATTCTGGCAAGTTAGATGAGTTACGGCTTAAAGGCATTACAAAGATGCAAAAGTATGTACAGCATATTTGGGCAGTAAATCCAGACTTACTGTATTTCTTACCGCCTCATATGTCTTCTTTTCTTCCCTATTCCATTAGTCTAGATGGAATAGCTGTAAACCTTCCAAAACTTGAGCGTAAAAAAATAAAAATTATTCATGCTCCAACTAATCGTGCTGCAAAAGGGAGTGACTATATATTTACAGCGATCGCAAAGTTAGAAAAAACCCATGCTGAATACTTTGATTTTAAGGTAATTGAAAATATTCCTCACGCACAAGCCTTACAACTTTATCAAGACGCAGATCTAGTTATAGATCAGATCTTGATTGGTTGGTATGGAGGATTTGCTGTAGAAGTAATGGCAATGGGTAAACCTGTGATCGCAAGAATAGCTACTGAAGATCTACATTTTTTACCACTACAAATGGCTAAGGAAGTTCAAGAATCAGTTATTAATGCCGATCCTATCTCTATCTTTACAGTTTTAAAACAGTGTATTGAAGATCGCAAACTACTCCAAGATTATGCCAATACTGCAATTGAATACGCTCGCAAATGGCATCATCCGCAGCATGTTGCTAGTCTAACAAAAGAAAAATACGAATCATATTTCTAAACAGCTAGATAGAACTAAAGCTTATGCTGCTTGCAGCAGCGGCACAAGCTTTAGTTCTATGTACTTAATTCTCTAACGATCGCTTTTCCAATTTCTAAAGAAGAAGTAGCCGCAGGAGATGGTGCATTACAAACATGAATAGATTTTTGATCTTTAATAATTAAAAAATCCTCAACTAACTGTCCATTAGGCTTAAGTGCTTGGGCGCGAACTCCTGCGTGTGTTGGCACTAAATCATCCGATATCACTTCAGGAATCAATTGCTGAAGACTACGCACAAATGCATCTTTACTGAAAGAACGAATGATCTCTTGAATACCATCTTTAGAATACTTAGAGGCTAATTTCCAAAAACCAGGATAGGAAAAAATTTCAGCAGCATCTCGCATATCAAAATCTGTTTTGTGGTATCCCTCTCGCTTGAGACTAAGAACAGCATTTGGTCCAGCATGAACACTACCATCAATCATTTTGGTAAAGTGAACTCCCAAAAACGGGAAATTAGGATTAGGGACAGGATAAATCAGAGTCTTTACTAAATACCTTTTTTCAGGCTTTAACTCATAATATTCTCCACGAAATGGAATAATTTGTATTTGTGGATCAACATTTCCAAGCTTTGCAAGGTGATCGCTTTGAAGACCACCACAATTAATTAGCATTCGAGTTGCGAAAATTCCTTGACTTGTATCTATTTCTTTTCCTTCAGAAATATCTTTAATCTGAGTCACATGTGCCTTCAGCAAAAGTTCCCCACCATCATCTCTAATCATATCCACTAACTTTTGACATACTTGGCGATAGCTGACAATTCCTGTGGAAAAGACTCTTAATCCTGCGATACAACTTACATGCGGTTCAACTTCTTTGACTTCTTCAGCACTAATTTTTTCCACCTTAAGTCCATTAGCTAATCCACGTTGATAAAGATCTTCAAGTAGAGATAACTCTTGTGGCTTAGTTGCAACAATTACTTTCCCGCATATTTCGTGACTGATATTATATTTATTACAGAATTCTGTCATGGAAATATTCCCCTCACGGCAGAATTTTGCTTTAAAGCTACCTGGCTTGTAATAAATACCAGAATGGATCACACCACTATTGTTACTGGTTTGGTGGAAAGCCCATTGACTCTCTTTATCTAGGATTAATAGTTTTGCTCTAGGATAACTCTGGAGTAAATTCCTTGCTGTTGCAAGTCCAACAATTCCACCGCCAATAACTATGAAGTCATACATACTATATATTCGTAAAGGTGATCTATATCAATTATTCCTAATTTTTGATCCTACATTGAGTAGGTGATCTCGACAAAAATATTTATCGTGAAAAAATGAGGATTCTAGAGATCCTATTCTCAATAGTATATTCTTATTGACTATAGCAATCCTAAATAGGTTGTGAGAGTGCGCCCCTTCGGGGCGCACTCTCACAACACTCAAAATCTTACAACTCATTTAGGAGCGCTATATCCTATATCAATTCAAATACCCACCAGTTTCAAATTCAAAAAGCTGTAAATAATACAGACATAAATAACTAAGGAGTGAAAATTCAATAACCTGTGCAAATAAACCCAAAACATTTTTGGGTTTTATTAAATTTCTGACCCTAAACACCTATTAAGCATTTGTAATATACTCAGTAATATATTGCTAGACCAATACTGATCAAACTTATGGTTGTGCAAACTCTAGCTCGTCGAAAATCTATTGAAGAATACCTTGACGCAGAAGAAACTGCTGAGCAGCGCAGCGAGTATCGTAATGGAGAAATAATCGCAATGGCTGGCGGTTCAATTAACCACAATCGCATCATTCGCAATTTCAGTAGATTGCTAGAACCTCCAGACTATGAAGTTTTTATCAGAGACTTACGCTTGTGGATTCCTGCTTATAACGAATATACCTATCCAGATATTTTGCTAATCAAGGGTGAGCCAATCTTTCAAGAAAACCGTATAGATACGGTGATTAATCCCAGTATCATTATCGAAGTTTTATCTAAATCCACCAGCAATCGCGATCGCGGTGACAAGTTTGCATTTTATCGATCAATTCATGAGTTTCAAGAATATATTTTAGTTGATCAATATCGAGTTCACATCGAACAGTTTCGAAAAAATGACGATGGTAACTGGTTACTGAGCGAGTCTGAAGATCAAAATGGGATTCTGGCTTTAGCAGATGGGCTTTGCCAAATTTCCCACCGTGACATCTACGCAAAAGTCAAATTTGATCAGGTATAAAAGTTCTTAGCTCAAAATATGGCAAAGGCGATCGCAGAAATTTATTTGACTCAAACAAGCCTAGACAAGTGATCGTAGAAAACATCAAAGGTTTACTGTTCCCAATCTTGGCTAGTGTCACATATAAAATTTTCTGTCACAATATCTTCAAATTTATAGGGACAACTTTCTGGAAAAGCGCGTAAGGGTAAGTTTGTTTCTCGGAGTGCCAAATCAATACCTGATTCAAATCCATCTGCCAACGCCTCGACAATACGAGATTTTAAACTGGGATTGCGATGAAAATGTCGGTTAATCGCTCGGCGCTGTTCTCGAATTGTCAAGAACCAACTACGCGATCGCCGATCTGGTTGATATTCCCACTTAAGCAAGTGTCCCAACAAAACACCAAGATGACTAACTAACTCGCGATACTCCTGTCTACCCAAGGCTTGAACTTCCTCCAGTAAATTTTGCCAGTCTAGGGCTGATACTTCGTGACGGGCTAGTGCTTGTTCTTGCCACTGCACCCAACCGTAAAAATCTTGATCGTATAGTTTGCTCATATAAAGTAAAGCAATGTTGAAACAAGATAATTCTAACAAATTCCCGAAGGTTTTCTGCTCAGAATATGACATAGACGATCGCTGATATTTACTTGTCTTACAGACTTTAGACTAACGGTACAATTCCCAAAATCCGAAGAAGCTCCCCAGCTTTTGGGTGTTTCGGGTTTATTTCTATAGCTTTGTGCCATGCAGCGATCGCCTCTTCAAGCTCTCCTAACAAGGCAAAGACTTGTCCTGCTAAGACATAAAAATCGGCATTAGAGGAATACAGCGCGATCGCCCGTTGGTTTTGGGAAATAGCTTCCATGAGATCGCCTGATATATAAGACTGAATGGCTTCGCGATGATGACAGAGAGCCAAATCATGCAGACAAATTAATGGGGCAAGATCGACACCACAACGATGACAGCTAGTAGATGCGATCGAACGAGAATCTTCGTTAATTCTTGATGGACGGTAAATAGCTCGACAAACAGGGCATTTCATTGGGTTTAATATTAATTTCAAGCCTAAATCTGTAAGGTTGCGTCCCTGCGAGAGGCAACCTTACAGATTTAGTTAGGATTCTTTGGTGGTGGAGTAGTAGAGAAAATCAGATAGTTCTTCTTGAAGTTGAGCGATCAATACTGTTTCTTCTTGAGCGATCGCCTCTTCTAGGCGATCGAGCAGATCTTGCAATTCATCCGCTTGCTCATCTTCGAGGGTATCGATGAGCTTTTGTCCCTGCTCAACCAGTTTTGCTAACTCAGGATCGAGTTCAGTAAATATCTCATCATCATCTTCAATCTCATCATCATCTTCCACAAATAGAGAATCTAAATAATGCTTGGCTTGATTGAGAGCTTGACTAGAAAGCTTCTGCACACCTGTGGCGCTTTCCACAACTAGCTTAGCTTGCTGCCCCTTGCCTTTCTCGGTTGTAGTGACTGTGAGTATGCCATTGAGGTCGAAGTCAAAATGGACTTCGATCTTAATGCTCCCAGCCGCCCCACGGGGAATATCTTCGATTTTATAGGAACCCAGTGGCACATTTTCCTCAGCCATTTGATTTTCGCCTTGAAAGACATCGATCTTAACCACAGATTGATTGTCAGAGGTCGTGGAGTAAACTTGGGAACGGGAGACAGGGACAACACTGTTGCGCGGAATAATCACGCTAAAAAATCCTGGCATCATCCCCATGGGTGTCATTACTACTGCCGAAATGCCTAGAGAGTGAGGGATTACATCCACCAAAATCGCTTCTACATCCTCGCCCACCAGCACTCCTGCTTGTATCGCTGCGCCTAAGGCAACACAGAGATCGGGCTGAATACCATCCACAGGTTTTTGATTTAGGTGTGCATCCACCATCTGTTGCACGAGTGGAACGCGGGTAGAGCCACCAACTAAAATGACACGATCCAGATCACTAGGGACTAAATTAGCATCTGCAAGCGCTCGATCGATCGCTTCTAAAGTCTCATTTACTAATGGTCGAATCAGATCTTCAAAATCAGAACGGGCTACTTCAGTTTCTAGATGCAGTGCTGTCTTGCCCTTAGTTCCCAAAAAAGCTTCCCTAACTGGAGCGAAGGCGTGGGAACTAAGCTCCATCTTAATTTCTTCGGCAGCCTGTAACAGTCTCGCTTGAGTGGATGGCTCATCAGGAACATTCACTCCATGTGTCTTCAGGAATATATCTGTTAAGTGTAGTTGCAGCCTACGGTCAAAATCATCTCCCCCTAAACGGTTGTTGCCGTGACTTGCCAGCACTTCTGTGACTGAGCCTGTAATCTCAACCACCGACACGTCAAACGTACCGCCGCCTAGGTCATATACTAGAACGCGTTCGGTTTCTTCCGATCGCACGTCGTAGGCTAGCACGGCGGCAGTGGGTTCATTAATGATTTGCAGTACCTCAAAGCCTGCAATCTCCCCAGCCGTTTTGGTTGCTTGCCTCTGAGCATCCGTGAAATAGGCAGGAACAGTAATCACTGCTTTGGTCACTTCTTCCCCTAAAGCATTTTCAGCGCGTTGCTTCAGCGATCGCAAAATTATTGCCGAGATTTCATGGGGTAAATAGTCTTTTGTATCTTCAGATTCAGAGCCGCCTATACGCAATGTTGTCTTGTGGTCAGTTCCCATCCAACGCTTGATCGATCGCACGGTACGTTCGGGCGCAGCAGCATACTGTCTTAGGGCTTCGCGTCCCACCAAAAGTTTGCCCGTATCGCTAAATCCCACACAGGATGGCAACATCAGATTGCCATCTGTGTCGGGTAATATCCTCGCTTGTCCATTCTCGACGATCGCTACTTCTGAATTCGTAGTTCCCAAATCAATGCCGACGGTTCTGCCCATTATCTGTACCTCTTAATGTTTGTTTTTAATGGAATTGGGTTGTGGGCGCGGAGCCGCCCACAACCCAATTCTTTACTTTGCTGCTACGATTACTTGTGCTTCTCGCAGGACTTGCTCTCCCCACATATACCCTCTCACCACTTCTTGAATGACGGTGTTTTCAGGGAATTCTGTCGTTACCTGACGACCAACCGCATACATGGTTTTCGCATCGAAAGACTTGCCAAGGGCGGGGATCGGCAATACTTGGCGTTGGCGTAACACATCAAGCAGCGATCGCCGAATTAGTTCGCCTCCCTGCTGATCGCTGACTAAAATCTCACGAATTGAGGATGAAGATAAGCTTTTGCCAGAATCTGGAGTCTTGCCTATCAACTTTTGCCATAAAGATTGAGGGTGATTTGCCGAATTCGTTTGAGCGAGATCTAGATCTGCAATCTGTGCTTGCCAATGGTTACAAGCTCGATCAAGCGCATCTACGACCCCAATCAAATCGCGCCATAGCGCTTTGCGATCAGCTTGAGACAATTCTTGCTGTTGAGCGATCGCTAGCTGTTGTTGCAGAGATGCTTTGTCTGACTGGATCTCGGTCAATGCTGCTTGGAGTATATTAGATGCCCCTTGAAAAAGTTTTCCTTGCTGCTTTACCTCCTGTCGCAGGGCAATCCATTCGGCTACCATTTGATATGGGTCAAATTCTGTCACTGATTCGGGAGGCTCTCCTAAATACTCAGGTAATGGTGGTGGAGTCTCGATAACCGTGAGAAATTTTTCAAATAGTGCTTGTTTATCGATCATGCTTGACTGACTGTTTATTATAAATTTTGTGTGATACTGCAAGGGATTGGTAATTGGGGATTGGTAATTGGTTACCCATCACCCATTACCCATCACCCAATTCAAAAGGTTTCTCGAATTAATTCGTCTAAACTTATTTCTAAGCGATCGCGTACCCTTTGCCTCAAACCTTCTAAATCATTAGGATTGAGTGTTGCTTCCAACGGACGAACCATAAAAAAGAAATCATCAACTGGCGATGTTTTGCCTTTACGAATAGCTTCGTAAGCTGAACGAATAGCTTTAAATTCCTCAGGGTGACTGTGGGCTGGGAATTCTTTTAATTTGGTATGGTACGCTGCTTTAATTTCAACGGGAGTAGCGGTGGGAGAAACGCCAAGGCGATCGTGGGAGGAAGTCATAGCTAAATTTTTACGGGTTGGGGAGTTTATCATCCAAACCCGTAATATGCCCCTGCGGGGCATATTACGGGTTTGGGAATTCTGTACACCTTATCTACGGCGGCGCTTTGAAGTCTTTTTATAACTAAGGGAAATACCTTTGAGCGGATCGTCGTCATCATCATCAAAGTCACCAAAGTCAGGCATATTATTCATCATCATTTTCTTCATTTCTGGGAGCATTCTTTTTAACTCATTTGGAGGAACTTTATCTCCAAACATGTTGCGAATCATCGCATCTAGCATATCGCCAAAATCCTCCATATCGAGATTGTCGAAACTTTCAGGTGATGGGAAAGACTGCTGTACTTCCTGAGAACTAAGGTAAGCATCTTCTTCTCGGAATGCTTGTAACGCTCTAGCATCTTGCAAACGCCGCGCAATCTCAAATCCTTGTTGCCGCAACTCCTCATATTTTTGAGGATTACCATCGTAAGTTGTGGCTTTGGCTAGCAGCAGAAGTGGATTTTGAGGTTCTCGATTTAGGGCTTCTTCTAGCATGGAGCGTAAAACTGTATTCTGCATAAAATCCGCATAGCGCCGCAATTGTAGCTGAATTAGGGCTAGAGCATTACTTGGTTGCGGTGTTGTACTGAGATAATTTTGGAAAGGAATTTGCAGCTTTTTGAGATCCCGCTCTTTGAGCGAGAGGATCACCAGATGCGCTTCTCTGGCGGCAGGTTGTTCAGCCCCTAGATCAAACAGCTTGAGCATATATTGGGTGACCAGCGCTGCAATCCCCTTCTCGCGCTTGGCAAAAAGTTGAATGCACAGCGCGATCGCTTGCAATGTTGGTACTTGGTCTTTAGACGATAGCCTTTGCAAAAGAGCATCCCATCTTTGCGTGGCTTGTGTTTGGTTGAGGATAATCTTATCGCCTGCTTTCGTTTCTCCTTGAGCCGCCTCCACAAAAATCTGACAGGCACGGATGGCTGGGTCGAGATCGCTGGCATCCTTGACCAAACGGCTAAAAAATTGATAGCTACGGGTAGACAGAGCGTCAACCCAAGGCAGCATTTCCACTTCTGTTTCAGGGCTGAGATCGCCAAAATTCTTGCCAAAACGGCGACGGATCTCGAACGCAGTTTCGGATTTACCCAAATCTTTCCAAGTGCTAATCAATGCGCTATAAACTTCAAGAGAGCGACATCCTTCCTCTAACGCTTCAGTGAGCATTTGAGTAGCCTTGTCAAAATTCTTCTCGGACAATTCAACTAGTCCATACCGCCCTTTGACTTCAGGAGATTCTCGCCAAATCCGTTCGGCAGTTTGAAGCGCTCCTAGAGCCGTTCGCGATCGCCCCATCGCCATCCAAGTATCGGCTAGTCGGCAATGGGCATAAGCTAGCGTGGTTTTACGACGAGCTTCTGACCAGTCTTGGGGATGCTGCTTAATTTCTTGTTCTAGCCATCTGATTAGCTTAGTGATTAACTGCTGTAGCTCTTGGTAATCTTCATTGAGATCTAGCACCTTCATCAGATTAAGAGCTAGTTGTGGTTGAAAGGGCTGCTCTCGATATACTAACTGCCAAAATGTGCAAGCACAATCTATTTCCCCTTGAACCATTGACTGTTGTCCAGCCATTGTTAATAGGGTGGGGCGTAGGGCTGCTAACTCTGGGAATTGCTTAGAACGGCGATCAATATTTAGTAATGCATGGGCTGCATTGTGCGGATCATCTGCGTCAATCAGTTCAAGCATCGTCAAAGCGTTTGCTATCTCCATGAGAGCTTGATCGTTTTGATTCAAGGACATACTTTTTATGGAAGGTTGTCCAGTTTTACACTTTTGCCAGAGGGCTAACCGCGTTAACATCGGATGATAGGCATAGGTTGGTTTCCCAAATAAAGATCCACCCATGGCGAACCCTCCCAATAAAATTTGTCCTTGCAGTTTCAGTTTTTTCGCGGCGGATTCCCAATTCTGCATAATCTGGAGTGTGTAAACTTGCCAGATATCTTGGTGATCGCTAGCTGTTAGAGGGGCTTTTAGTTTTTCAAATGACGATAATGCTGCTTCAGACTGCCCAGATTTCAATGCTAAAACACCACGAATCCATTGCTGCTGAGCGACAAAAAACCGTTTAGACTTTTTGCTTAGCAACTGTTCGACTGTTGCGGTGTCGCCTTTCAAGAATAGGAGTTTGGCATAGCAAATGCTGTACTGATTGGGTAAACTCCCATTGTCGAAAGCATTGCCAATTAAGGCGATCGCTTTGTCAAGCTGATCTCTCGCAAGCAAACATTTAGCGAGCCAATAATGCGTTTCTCCCACTATCCCCAATTGCAAAGCACGCTGCAATGAGGTTTCGGCTTTTTTAAATTCTCCCTTATGAAATTCTTCTTTGCCAATAAGTAACCAAACTTCCGCCTCGGAAGGAGTAATTTTTAAGTCAGGTTGAGATTTTTGAGCCTTCTGTATCTTTTCTAAAGCTTGACGAAACTTTTTTTGCTTCAGCAGCGATTGAAGTTGTATCTGCAAACCATCCTGAGGCGAGGACTTTTCTGTTGTCGGAACTGGTTGTTTAGCCACAGACATTTCTCCAAACGAACAATCTCATAAAGAATCAATTTTTGTGACAAGGCAAAGCCGTGCCACAAAAATTGATTCTTTATTCATGCCCAAGAATACTTCAATGCTTTCTCAAAATCAAACGTTTTAAATAGGTAAGGCATAGACGACTCGAAGCGCTGTCTATGCCTTACCTATTTAAAATGTGACTTCGGGGATATCGGCGATATTGCTAGGTATTGGGCTGGTTAACAGATCTCCCCGATCGCAGCGATCGCGAAACTCACAGTAAACACACTCAGAGCTATCAACTGCTAATTTTGGATAGTCTTGAGCTTGGGCAATCTGCCCCAGAATATGCTGTAATTTTTTTTCGGTTTGATCATGCTCTACCTGCGAGTAGGAAATGATTACTGATTCGGCGGTATTGGCAAACCAATAGGTCATTGATAACTGCTCAGGCGCATAGTTAGTTGTTTGAGCTAGTAGATATAGATAAAGTCGGGTTTGCCAATTGTTTTTTAATTTTTCCGCAGCGATCGCCACTTGATGGGTTTTCCAATCGAGGATTTGGGCTTGGCGATCGCCCAAAATCAGAAAGTCATAAATTGCAGTCAAGACAAAATACCCTTGACCATAATCACTATTCTGACTATGATGCTGCGACCTTTCGATTTGCCTTTCTAAGGTGCGTCGATGCTCGCAGAGGCGATCGCCAGCAATCATTTCTGGAGGCTGATGCTCAAAGGCATCTAGCCACGATTTCAACTTCGGATCACTACTGGCAAGTACTGCCACATCTAGCCCTAGTTCTTTTTGCTGCATTAGCAAGTGAAAATTAGATCCTAGAAGCAAATTTTTTTTGATCTTAGGATCAGCTTCAGGTAAACTCAATTCCTCTAGAAAGCTATATTGATATTTACGCCGACAAATTTCCCAAATATTGAGATGTCCCTGTGAAATTGAAGTAATTGGCGAAATAGCTGTCATTGCAGATTTGCGTTCTTGTAGTACCATATCGTCAAACGATCGCCATCATCCATGAATACACCCAGATGACTGCACCCGTCATTCCTAACTCTAATTCTTCGATGCGCCGATTTCTAAAAATCGTCAACCTGCGTCCAGACGAAGCTGAACGCACATTTTTGATGTTTTTATTTTACGGTGCAACCTCGATTGGAGCAGTATGGCTTGAGTATTCTAGTTCTACCTTGTTCCTTCAAGCCTACACAGCCGAAAATCTGACTTGGGTATACATTGCCACCGCTTTTGTGGTGACAGCTTTAGGTGTGTTTTATTCATGGCTGCAAAAAATATTTCCTTTGCGTTGGGTGATGCTAGGCATATCCTGCTTGCTGGCTCTGCCACTGCCTTTGGCATGGATGGGACTCATGCAAGAAGGCAAATCATTTATGTACATGGCGGCAGTTTTCGGGATTCGCCTGTGGGTTGAGGGGATTTATGTACTGAGCAATATTAATAATGATATTGCAGCCAACCAGTTGTTTAATATTCGGGAAATTAAACGAGCTTTTCCCTTAATTAGCACAGGGATTATCGTTGCGGAAATAGTAGCGGGTTTTTCCTATCCATTGTTGGTAAGTTGGGGTGGGGCAACGAATATGACCCTTGCCACTTGCTTGATGTTAGCGATCGGTTCTTGCGTACTGTTTTATCTGAGTACCCGCTATAAACAAGCTTTTCCTAACTCTGTCTATAACAGTGAAGAAGATCGCGAGATTTCTACTCGTACTCTCAAAGGCAACATCCGCAAGTATGTTTGGCTTTTGTTTGGCTTCTTTATTGCTGCTCAAATTTTATTTTTTATGATTGAGTTTCAGTATCAGTCACAACTGGAAATTCATCTAAAAACTGAAGAGGCGATCGGCAGCTTTCTGGGGATTTTTGGCGGAATTATGGGGGTATTTAAGCTTGCCCTTCAGCTTTTTGGCTCTAGTCGAATTATTGAACGAATTGGGGTGTTTTTTGCGGTACTGATGCCACCCATAGGCATCATCATTACAGGCACGATCGCAGGATTTGCTCCATTTGGTTTATTAGTAGGTTTTGTAGTTCTAAAATTCTTTGATGAATTATTTCGGTTTACCATTGTTGCGGCTACAGCACCCACACTCTTTCAGGCTGTACCAGATCTGTTTCGCAGTCAGATCCAATCTTTGGTGCGGGGTATTGCTGATCCCCTAGCCACAGGCGGTGCAGGAGTCTTGATCTGGGTTGTAAGTGAAATTTTTAGGCTTAACAATATTAGTGATGCTATTTCTTCTCAGTGGTTTGCAGGAGTAATCGTCTTGGTTGCGATTATCTGGGTAATAGTTATTTGGTTATTGCGACGGGGGTATTTAGAGCTTTTGATTCAGAGTGTGGAGCGGGGGCAATTGAGCTTGTTAACTGTCGATACTCGCGAAGTTCGTCGGGCGGTGTCGGAGTCGATGACTAGAGCCGAAACCCAAACTGAGCAATCGGTCTGTATTGACCTATTGACGCAAATTGTGCCGCAAGCTGTAGGTGAAACTCTTGCGCCGATGTTGTCGCAGATGACACCAGACTTACAAGCTCAAAGCATTGCCGCCATGTTGGAAAATCCTGAGCCTAGGTATTTGTCTTACATTCGTGAAGTGATGCAGTCTCCTAACGCATCGCCGCAGGTACAAGCTCTATGTCTGCGCTACGTGTTGATCGCCGATGAAAAAAATCGTGATATTGATGGATTACGCAAGTATTTAGGCCCAGAACAAAATCCAATTATTCGGGGTACGGCAGTGGCTTTGATGATGAGACTGGGGGCTTCGTCACAGGTTGCGGAAGCAACTAATACTTTGCGGCATATGATTACCAGTTCATCACAACCTGAGCGGGTGTTAGGTTGTCGAGCTTTGGCTGAAGCCGCCTTTATGCAGTCTCTGCGTTTTTATGTACCGCAATTATTGCAAGATCCATCCATTGAGGTTCGTTGTGCCTTGCTCAGGGCGATCGCCGCCACTCGTGCTAGTGAATATTTCCCATCGATTATTCGGGGGTTGCATTACAAAGCAACGCGCAAGGCGGCTTATGAGGCTTTAGTAACCCTTGGTGATGACGCGATTCCCTCTTTGCTAGAACTATCCTTTAGCGATCGCAGTCCTGACACTGTCCGCATACTTGCATGGGATATTTTGGGTGAAATAGGCTCTCAGGCTTCCATTGCAGTGCTAGCCAATAATTTGTCTAAATCTTGGGGTAAGCATCGACGACAAATTTTGCGTACCCTCATACGCATACCCCAAGAGCAAGGTATTGAAGCGATCCTTGAACTGATCGGGCGTAGTGGTATCGAGAAAATGGTGGTGCAAGAGCTTGGGGTAATGACTGAGGCTTGGGCAGGTGTAGTCGATCTGTCGGTGGATCAAGTCTCCACCACAGAGACTGGTCTATTGATCGATTCGTTGCAAAATGAAGCGATCGGTAGTTTGGAACGAATTTTCTTGATGATGAAATTACTTTATTCAGCATCAGCAATTCAGGCGGCAGCTTTTAATATTCTGTCTGACTCCAAGAGCAGTCTGGCTCGCGGCATGGAAATCTTAGACAATACCGTTGACTTAAGCGTTAAACAAATTATTTTGTCAGTGGTTGACAATCGCTCGATCGCTGATAAATTAAGCGTGCTTGGGAACATTCATCCTTATGAGCCTTTGTCACCATCTAAACGGTTACAACAACTTGTGGATTTGCGCTATTGCCTATCAGATTGGACGTTAGCTTGCTGTTTTCATGTGGCGCGGACACAACATTGGAGCGTGCCTGCGGAGTCTATGTTGAAATGTCTAGAACATCCCACAGGATTTGTGAGGGAGGCAGTTATTTCTTATTTGCAAGTTGCTTCGCCGCGATCGCTGCTTAAAGTTCTGCCACGGCTGCTTAAGGATCGCGATTCTTTGGTGCTTGCCCAAGCAAGGGCTATTTCCTACTACTTTCAAAATAATGGCAAAAATATCCTAAATCTAAGTGATAATTTGCATGACAGTAATGATATAGATACTGAGATAAAAGCCAGAATGGGCGGCAAACCAAATGGGTATGGGGAGTCTTAGGCCATGTTAACCAGTATTGATCGATTGCTATTGGTGCGCGGAGTTCCAATTTTCAAGGAATTGCGCGATGACTTCTTGGTGCGCCTTGCTTCGATCATGAACGAGGTGTCCTATCCATCTGGCAAAATGATCTTTGCAGAAGGTCAGGAAGGCCGATCGCTATATATAGTAGTTGCTGGTCGGGTGCGGGTGCACTCGAAGGATCAGGAACTAGCCCTGTTAGAGAAAGGTAGTTGTTTTGGGGAAATGTCGCTATTTGATGCAGAACCGCGATCGGCTTCGGTAACGGCAATTTCTGGTTGTGATTGTCTGGTGCTAACGCAGCAACAGTTATATGAAGCGATCGATGAGACTCCCGATATTGCTGTCAATATTATTCGTTTACTATCTCGCCGCATTCGTAGCCAAAACGTAAAACTTAATGAGTTAAAAGCGGCTACGACATTACCAACACCGCATTAGCGGTGCGGTGCTTTGCCTCGCACTGCTAATGCAGTGCTATTGTGCAGACCCTTACAGCAATTACCGATCAAACGAACTACAAGAAAAAATTTGAAAGCGTTGCTTCGCAACGCTTTCAAATTTTTTCTTGGTTTGGGTTTGAGCGCAAAGCGCTGTAAGGTTGCGCCCCTGCGGGGCGCAACCTTAAGGGTTTTAAAAACGCAAAATGGCTACGCCATTTTGTATTTTGGTATTACCCATAGGGGCGGGGATAGGGTTTTAACATTGGTGAAGCTCGATAGACTGGAAAAATTTGGACAGCTTGACCGCTCCGTTTAATGGGAATATCCGCAATTTTTTCTAAAGATTGAAAGTAACCTGCATATTTATCTAAGGGTTGGGGAAATCTTTCATCTTTTAGAAATTGCTCTGAAGTGATGTAAAGCGAAGTCTTACCGACAAAATCTTCAGCTTTGCTCCAATAGGCAAATCCACGCAAATCTTCATCAAAACAGGTGACTTTCTTGCCCAGTGGTTCGATCGCCATGCCCACTTGCCCTGCCACAAAGAAATTATTACTAAATACAAAATCAGATTTTGCTAATTCTGCTTTTAGCATCGGTGAATCAACAAAGGCTTGGCGTAACTGCTCAATGTCAATCATTTGTGTGGAAGGATCATCTTTGGCTTCCCAGAAACCACCTGCGATCGCTGCATCCCCACCTTTCTGCGCGATCCCTAAATGCACATGCAGTAATCCAATTAGCAACAGTGGCAAAATCACTACCCCCGATCCCCAAAGCCAATTGCGAATAAATTTGGGACGCTTTAACTGCACTTGAGCAGCCCGTTCGCCTAGTAAAAGTGTTGCCCCAAAAAATCCTGGCATATGCCATGAGGGCAAGATTTGGATAAATCCGCCCATGAAAGTAAATCCAAAGAAAATTGGTGCTGATACGCAGAGGATTAGCAATCTTTTGGTACGCAGGATATCTTCGGCGATCGCTAATTCATGGCTATTTTCATCAGTCTTGTCTTGTTTTGTAGGAACTTTTACCAACTCCCCCAATGTCCGAAAACTTGTCCACCATAGGGGAAACCCAAACGTAGGAAACAGATAACCCAGCGCTAATAGAATGGTTACCAACAATCGCTCTAGGTTATATCCCTGCGAAGGCACAGCCCGTCCACTCTGAAAGCGAAATGAGGCAAATTCATGTTGGTAATTCCAGATCAGCACGGGAGAAATGACGATCGCAAATAAAGCGATCGCGGCTAAAGTCCAGACTGAGAACAATGCTACGCGATGGCGACGGCTGAGCAAGCAAAATAGTACTAATCCGCCACCGAGAAGCACTCCATGATATTTACCTAGAAATGCTAAACCAACTAATAAACCAATAATGGCAAGGCGGTAAGTCGGTTTGTAATCATGAACTTGATTAGCAACTTGATCGGACGGAAAAAATTCTGTGGCGGCAACCCATAAACAAGCTGCCCAGAAAAACATCAAGGCATTATCAGGCAGAGTGAGAATCCCAAAGGCAATCTGGAAAATCGGAATTGTGGTCAAAATCGCCAGAGTTAAAGTGGCTGTGCGATCTCCAAACAGTTTGCGACTAGCCAAATAGGAAAAAATTAGTGTCCCTGTATAAAGTAAAACGCCCCCAATTCGTAAGGTTAAAGGCGTAACTGCACCCGTTAGCCAGATCCCAATTCCTGCGGTGAAAGCCACTAGGGGGGGATGATCGAAATAACTTAGGTTGAGATTTTGGGTATATAGGTAATAGTAAGCTTCGTCAAAGCCGATGTTGAGATAGATCGCGCATACAGCCCTAAACAGGAAACCCCACAATAATATGGCGATCGCCCACTTATGAATTTTCACTCTAGATTCCTTTGTTTAATATACAAATAATTTTTCAAATCCTTACTTTGTAAGGATTTGAAAAATTATTTGGTTTTGACCATCCATATTATCGCAACACAAATGATCAGTATCTGGGCATAATCAAAAACCAGATCCAAAACTCATGATGCACGCGCAGCGTGCATCATGAGTTTTGGCTGTTTATATTTAATTGCGCCTCCAAAGATTATTGGTGCGGCGCGAAGCGCCGCACCAATAATCTTTGGGTGGGAGTAGCAAATGATAGTAGGGACAATTCATGAATTGCCCCTACTATCATTTGCTATATAATTCAGCATGATTACGTGAAAACTAGACGGAGTAGATCGAGATGCCGAGAGAACCCAGAAAGCCTAATGAATACATCGTGCATTTAAAGCTAGAAGGCGGACAGGAAGTCACCACAAAATTTACGACTATCGAAGAAGTTAAAACCTGGTATGCATCGCAATTTAAGGCAAAGGCAAATGAGGATGATCTGATGCCTATTCCAGTGAGGGCTGAATTAAACGAAATTTTGTTAGTCCGTCCTAAGCGCGTTATTGCTATTCATGTTGAGCCGATTTACTCCTCTAGTGTCGAAATGTTTGCATAAAATTTTGCATATAGCTGTCGCCAAGTGTATGAGGACATAAAACCCAAGAAGAGAAAGGCGGCGCAAAGCGCCGCCTTTCTCTTCTTGGGTTTTGCTTTTGTCCTAACACAATCGACGGCAGCTATAAAATTAAAAGGGACGCATTGCGCCCCTTTTAATTTTATATGACCAAATTTCAATGCTTTTACACCAAGTTTCAGGGCGATCGCGTTTAGGGCTAGCGCTATCGTTGCTCACAGTTTTGCTATGGGGATTTTTAGCGATCGCTCTCAAGATTGTCCTCCAAGAGCTAGATCCCTTCACCGTTACTTGGTTTCGCTTTACTGTTTCAGGGGTTGTGCTGGGAATATATTTAGCGCTACGCAAGCAACTGCCAACATGGCAACAATTGCAGAAAGTTTCCTTGCCATTGTTTTTAGTAGCTGTGGGTGGACTATCGCTCAACTATATTTTGTTTTTAATTGGCGTAGGCAAAACCTCAGCCAATAATGCTCAAGTAATTACTCAAATAGCACCCGTGATGATGGGAATGGCTTCATTGGTCATTTTCAAAGAAAAATACAACTATCGCCAATGGGGTGGGGTGGCAATTCTCGTTTGTGGGCTGTTGCTGTTTTCCCATGATCAAGTGCGATCGCTGGTTACCAGCTTTGACACCTACATGTGGGGCAATATGCTTCTAGTCCTAGGGGCGATCGTTTGGGCTTTTTATGGACTTGCTCAAAAGCAGCTATTACTTAATCTACCTTCGACTTCTGTGTTGTTATGTCTCTATCTCATTGCAGCTATGCTATTTGCACCAATGGCTCAACCTGATAGACTCTTGACTCTATCAGGATTACCATTGATCGCCCTCATCTTTTGCGCGTTCAATACTTTGATTGCCTATGGTGCATTTGCGGCAGCGCTCGAACATTGGGAAGCCTCGCGAGTCAGTGCCGTGATTACCCTTGCACCCCTTGTCACCTTAGCTGCGTCGGCGATCCTGCCCAATTTTGTCCCGCAATTTTTACCGCCATCGCCTCTAAGTTTATTGGGCTATACAGGGGCGATCGCTGTAGTACTTGGCTCCATGATTATTTCTCTATGTGCAAGTCGTAAAAGCCAGTTCCCATAATGCTTTACAAATTTTTTCAAAAAAAATTAAAAATGATTGCGCGATTGTCACACTTATACGCTATAGTTGTTAACGCTGAAGTCATTGACGCAGCAAAACAGCTACTTTCCTCAGTAGCTCAGTGGTAGAGCAATCGGCTGTTAACCGATCGGTCGCAGGTTCGAATCCCGCCTGGGGAGTTATATAAAAAAGAAGGTATGCAATGCATACCTTCTTTTTTATGAATCGCTTTAAAAGAGCAATGGCAGCGCTAAGCGCTGCTATTACTCTATTGGATTTAAGCAAAACTTATATTGCTATAAATTACTGATGTTACGTGGAACTCAGATGATGAACCTTTTGCTGATAGCATATCAGGGCAACCACAGGGGGATTGCCCCTACCTGTAAATTTCATATCTTGTAGGGGCTGCGCCCCCGTGCCAGCCCTAGACTTACTTTTGTGGATTAAAAAATAAACCCATTAAGGGTTTCAAGTTAAGAAATGGCTACGCCATTTCTTAACTTGGTATTAGATATTTGATTGAATCCATTGAGTAGCTTTTTCCTGATCTAAAGGGTGCGAAATAAAAAAGCCCTGTATCTCTATACTACTACCACCTAGCCCTTCAAAATAATCCAACTCCTGAGATGTTTCTACGCCCTCAACAATAATTCCAATACCAAGGTTGTTTGCCAAACGTAAAATTGACTGAATAATTCTTTGACTTTTCACATCAGTAGAGACTTTACTCGTAAAGCTCCGATCTATTTTTAAAACGTCTATGGGCAAATTTTGTAAATAGCTGAAAGAAGAATAGCCAGTACCAAAATCATCAATATATACTTGAACTCCAATTTCTCGAAGTTGCTCAAGTTTTTGAGAAGAGATTTCGATGTTATCCATCAAAATTGTTTCGGTGATTTCTAGTTTAATTAAGCTTGGTAAAACTTGATTAGCTACAATTATTTCTTGAATACGTTCTACAAAATCTGGCTGAACAACTTGAATGGTAGAAACATTAATTCCTAGAGTGAGAGATAGAATATCAGGAAATTCTTGCTGCCATTGATATAACTGCTTGCAAGCTGTTTCAAAAACCCAATATCCAATCTGAATAATCTCCCCCGTTTCTTCAGCAATTGGTAAAAATTCCTGTGGAGAAATCAGCCCTTGTAAGGGATGCATCCAACGAAGTAAAACTTCAAATCCTGTTAGCTTGTGTTGATGTAGTGAAACTATAGGCTGATAGACTAGATAAAATTCTTCATGGACGATCGCTTGACGTAGATCGGATTCTAACTGCCAGCGTATCTTCGCGCCTTGATTCATATTATTTCTAAATAAGGCTTGCTTACCTCGACCAAGACCACGGGCGTGATGCATAGCAATATGAGCATCTCGCAAAATTTCATTAGCATAGATATAATCAGCATCGCTAATAGCTATACCAGTGCTAGCAGAGATAAAAAATTGATTATCATCAATCAGAAATGGCTGTTTAATACTTTCGGAAATTTCCTCAGCTAATTCAATCGTAAAATTTTCACCACCAAGATTGTCTTTATCAATATTTTCAAGTAAAAGCGCAAACTCATCGCTGTCAATTTTGGCAATAGTTATATTGGCACTACGATATGCAATTATACGTTTACTAATTTCTTGTAATAGCTTATTGCCAATGGCAACACCAAAATCATCATTAATTGATTTGAAGCGATCGCAATCTATAGACAGAACAGCGAAATTGCGACTAGCATCAGTTTGCAATTTTGCAAATGCTAAATCTAGAGACTCCATAAATGAGTTGCGATTTGGTAAACCTGTTAATGAGTCGTGAAGCTGGTTATGGTGTAACTTAGCAATTATTTGATCCCTCTCAAGTCTAACTTCATTAGACTTGGCAAGTAATTGGATTTGATGAATAGAAATTGCTAGTTGAGTTCCTAGTTTTTCAAGTATTTCGATCTCCCAGTTATGCCAATTACGTGGGTTATTATATTGATGAATTATTAACAATCCCCATAGTTTGTTACCTTTAGGAATAGCAATTGCAATTGCAGAATGGATACCTAATGGAGCTAGTGATGTTGAAAATTTAGGGTCAACAGCCTCACCGTTAATATTGTGAATAACGTGACTAATACATTTTTGAAAAGTTTCGAGCCATTGGAGATCGGTATAGATGGATGGGAGCGCTTGCCCCTGAAGTGAGTAACGAGAATTACTAACAATTTCGTATTGAATTAGTTGAATATCTTCTAAGTGATCAGTTAGTTGATAAACAATAACTTGATCACTTTGTAACAACTGATATGTTTCTAAAACAACAGAATCAAGCAACTCATCAAGATTTATCGCATGTCTTAGACGCGCAAAAATCAAGGCTAATAAAGTATAACCTTCATCTTCATATTCATTATTTAATTCTATGCTTAGTATAGATTGATTAAGTTCTTTGATTTTTTGTCTCAGGCTGCTTGTCTCTATATCTAAGTTGTTAAAGCAGAGAGTTAAAGTTGCACTAAGAGACTTAATGTTTTGCAAATCATCTTGCTGCTCTTTAGTTAATAACTCGGATTCGCTTACACGATTTACACAATTTAACAAGGCTGATAATGTTTCAGAGAAAATGTCTCGCATAGTTTTAGAAGAAGTCTTGCGTGGATAATTCTTGAAATTATACCAAAGCACAAAATGGCTACGCTATTTTGTGCTTTTAGAACCCTTACTGGGTTTAGTTTTTAATTCACGAAAGTGTAGTTACACTTTCGTTAATTGATATTAAACCATATAGCACTTTTCAAGCAAGTGAGGTACAAAGGTTTGTACCTCACTTGCTTGAAAAGTGCTATATCTTTCTTAAAAACGTAGTAGATGCTCTAAAAAGCAAAGAGATACTTAGTAATCTCTCTGCTTTTTTATGAAGTTGGATCTTTGTGTAATTCTGCGAATTTATCGGTAAATATATCTAATTCAATATTTGGATCATTCCGTAAGCTTAGCGATCGCTTGACACGCCCTAAATATAGTGGTTTGGATACTCCTTCGCGCACATGAACAACGGTTCTAGCATAAATAGTTAGTTGTGACTCACCTTGACCATTGCGCCCCGAAGAAAATAAGTTACTACTAGCTTGTTTTAACGTTGACTCAAGCTGTTCAGGTGTGATTGTGGGTGCAACTGCAATCGTGGCTTGGGGACCAAAGCGATCATAAACAAGCTTAAATGGAACAGATCCTTCAATAGATGAGCGGGTAATTGGCTCAAAACTAAGAGAGAAAAGCCCCACAACTAAGACGACTGAAAATAAAGTTGCTCCGACCATTCGATAGCGCCAACTCCACTTAAAGGCTATAGCTAGTCCTGTAATTAAGGCGCAGACTAATACAAATACGCCCATTGCTTGTGCGAGTTGACCAAATAAAGCAGGCGTTAGCGACATAAATTAATTTTTTGTGAATTTTTAAATAACTACTCATTTCATTTTATAGCGCTTTGATCTGCAAGCCGCAAAAAGTCGTGATCAACTTTAAATAATACCAACTCACGAAAGTGGGGTAACACTTTTATGAATTAAAAACCAAACCCTGTAAGGCTTTTAAAAGCACAAAATGGCTCCGCCATTTTGTGCTTTGGAATAAAAGGAGAGATGAGGAGAGATGAGCAGCACTTAGCGCTACTCATCTCTCCTTTTACTGATCGAACAAAGCTGAGCCAACACTTTTGCAAAAATTCTTTGTTCGCGTTTTATTTGATCGCAGAACCCTGTAAGTTGTAACAATTCGGAGTAAATCTCAATGGTTGTTATATATTGACTTTAACTTTCAGAAATTAATATTGCTGCCAAGTAATTGTGTTGTGAGCGCAAAGCGCTCACAACACAATTACTTGGCATGATTACCCAGAAATTTAACCGAAGAGAGCGTAAGTCAATGGATATCCTCAATAGGAATTATGGCAAGAAGTTAATATCTCTAGTAGCGATCGCCCTAGTGACATTAGCACTACTAGCAAAGCCTGTTTTAGCCGTAGACTCCCCCCATTGGAGCTATGGCGGTGCTGCAAATCCTACTCAATGGGGTAAACTCAGCAACGATTTTACAATGTGTGAATTAGGTAAAGATCAATCTCCAATCAATATCAAAAATGCAATAGAAGATAGTCCAGCAAAAATCAGTTTTGATTATCAGCCTTCTCCCTTGAGTGTCGTCAACAATGGTCACACTATTCAGGTGAACTATGCTCAGGGTA
Source organism: Pseudanabaena sp. CCNP1317 (assembly GCF_034931345.1). Classification (NCBI taxonomy): domain Bacteria; kingdom Bacillati; phylum Cyanobacteriota; class Cyanophyceae; order Pseudanabaenales; family Pseudanabaenaceae; genus Pseudanabaena; species Pseudanabaena sp. CCNP1317. The sequence continues at coordinate 54,188 of NZ_JAYGIF010000097.1, forward strand.
GTACTGTGAGTATTAATGGTGAGAAATACTTGTTACTTCAGTTCCATTTCCATACTCCCAGCGAACATGAAATTAACGATCGCGCCTCAGCAATGGAACTTCATCTCGTCCATCGTAATGAGGCAGGAAAACTTGCTGTGGTAGGAGTTATGCTCAATGAAGGTAAGTCAAATCCTCTAATCGCCGAAATCTGGAAGCAAATTCCTGATGTTGGCGAAACAAAAACGGTGAGCGATCGCCTGATTAATGTGGCTAACCTCTTGCCTAGTAACAAAGCTTATTACAGCTACGCGGGATCGCTCACCACGCCGCCATGTAGTGAAGGTGTTAGCTGGAACATTTTTGTGGAGCCAATCACTGTTTCAGAAGAACAGATTGAAACATTTGCCAAAATCTATCAAGTTGATGCGCGTCCCCTTCAGCCTATTAATAATAGAGTTGTGCAGTTACATCTTTAACTCATAGCGCAAATCGCTGTGATACCAAAACACAAAATGGCTATGTCATTTTGTGTTTTTAACGTCAGTTCGACGAAAGCTAAAAATGGTAAGAATCGCTAGGCGATTCTTACCATTTTTCGCCAATTGCGTCGTGCGAAGCACGACGCAATTGGCTATATCGAACTCACGTTGTTTTTAAAACCTTTACTAGATTTAGTTTTCAATTTACAAGAGTGTCGTCACACTCAGCAATTCTCATTATGAAACCGATTTTGGTATTTCCAGCGCCGAAGGCGCTGGAAATACCAAAATCGGTTTTTTGAAAGTCCGCCAACGGCGGACTTTCAAAAAACCGATTTTTATAATGATAATTGCTGTAAGTCATGCTAAAGAATGAAGTGGCGAAGATTTTTTTCACTCTTCATTCTTTTTAAGTTAGGATCAAGCTTATTGCGGAATCGTTACTTTTAAGACTCTAAATCAATGAATGCGAATCAATGGCAATGGCGAGACAACGTATTAACTTGCGATCTATTGGCTGAATGGCGACATGGATTTTTTACGCGATCGCACGCTCCTCAATTACCAACCGATTTGCATAATCATTTGGTGACATCTGGCAAAGCCTATCGGGCGAAACAAGTACATGGTAATCGCTTAGTACATGCCGATGAAATCGAAACTGCACCAAATACAAACTTGCCTGAAGCCGATGGTGTATGGGCTACACGCGATGGTATGAATCGGTCAGTATGGGTCTGTACTGCTGATTGTGTACCTGTATTGATAGGCGATCGCAAGTTAGGCTCAATAGCGGCTGTCCATGCGGGATGGCGCGGAACTGCTGCGGGGATCGTGACTAAGGCGATCGCCACATTGTGCGATCAAGGTAGTGAGCTAAAGGATTTGCGAGTAGCGCTTGGTCCTGCAATTTCGGGTCATGTCTATCAAGTGTCTCAAGATGTGGCGCAACAGGTTACGGCTACAATTAGTCAAGCTGTGGGGGTACAACCTGATGAGCATCCAGAAAGAGTCAAGCTCGATTTACGTCAAGTCCAAGTGCAACAGCTTCAAGAATTAGGATTGCCAACAGAAAATGTGGCGATCGCCCCTTACTGCACTTTGCAACATGAGGAAATCTTCTTTTCCTATCGACGTTATTTTCTAAATAATCCCAATCCCCTGCCTAGAGCGCCACAAGTGCAATGGTCAGGAATTGCGATCGCTTAAATCCTCAGTGTTGTTATTCTCATTTAAGGGATTTCCATCTAAAAGTGCTTCCAGATCTGCAAATTCATCTATTTCAGTATCAATTTCCGAGGAAATTTCTTGAGCTTTCTTTTTTTCTGGGTTAACTTTATCTGCGTTATTCAATTCTTCTAATCTTGCGAAAAACTTATCAACCAAAAATTCTTGAACTAAGTATTTAGCATCTTGAATTTTTTGGTCATTACTTGCTATCTCTTCAGTACTTTCCTCACTAACTTGAGTTTCTAATGCTGGTAGATTTTCAGTAAAAGATTCTACATTTTCTTGTGCGATCGCTACTTGGGTTGGATCAAAAACTATTGATGGATCAATTGGTTCAGCACTTTCCTCATCTAAAGCTTCTCCATCAACTAGGCTCTGCTCAACAAAATTGCTTTCAATATCTAATTCTGGTGTTGCTTCAATAATCTGCACAGTTTCTAGATTATTGTCAACATCCTCAGATTCTTCGTCATTATCTTCTAAGTATTCTTTGAGAATATTTTCAACATAAGCATTAAAAGCAAGTAGCTCATCTAATTCGTCATCAAAATCTTGAGTTTGGTGGTTAGGTGTTTCTAACTTTAGCTCAGTAGGCGCAGCGATCGCTTCAATATCAATATGAGGCTCGTTAATAATCTCTGGCTCAGGTTCAAGACTTTTTGGAATGCTTACAGGAAGATTCTCTCGCTTGATCGATTTACCAAAACCAAGTTTTTTAGGCGAACCTCCAGTTTTACGTGACTTTTTTAAAAAATTTAGTCCTCTTTTGTCATCATTTGTTGTGGTTGTATTATCAACCACAACAACGTCCGAATCTTCGACAGTTTCAAGGGATTCTAATTCTTCATTATCTTCTGCAAGCTGTTCATTTAGAAAGGTATCAGCAGGATCTAAACTAGTTTCAACCTGTTCAGGTTCTTCAAGGTTTGTCTCTGAGCTAGTATCGGGACTTTCAAAAAACGTTAGTTCAGGATCTTCATCAGTCTCAAAAGCAACTAATTCATCAGTTTCTTCAACAATATTCTCAATCTCAGGCTCTTCAGTTGATGACTCAGATGCAGTATCAGTAATTTCTAAGTCTGTTTCAACAGGAACTGCTTCGTCAATAGAATCATGGGAGGCAAAAGGATTTAATTCTTCAGGTTCTTGAGTAATTGCTTGATCTAGTTCTTGATTCAAAACTGACTTGATTTGAGGTTCTTCAAAAATCTGCTCAGTTTCAGGCTCAGCAATTGCTTCAATTACAGATTCTTCGGCAGCGATCGCACTAATCTCTAATTCTTCAACTTCTTCTACAAGCTGAGCATCTGAGCTAACATCGGCAGCTTCAGATTCTTGAACAATCTCTTCATCTAAAATAGTTTCGAGCTGAGGTTCTGGAAATATCTCGGTAGGTTCAAAAGCCGATGTAATTTCAACAGGCTCTGTGATCGCATCTTCTGTAGTACTAGCGATCTCCTCAGTCTCAGAGACATTTTCAACAAGACTATTAATTTCTGAATCTACTTCAGATATGACTTCTGAAACAATATTGCTAGGCTCTGCTTCTTCCGTCTCTTGCTCTTGAGAATCTTGGGATTCCTGTAAATCTGGAGACTGATCGACTACTACCTCATCAGCAATCTTGCCTTGAGGCAAATCATTTGTGACTTCGCCGATCGCCTCTTCTTCAAAAAACTTTAATAACTGGGGCGATCGCCAACCAATATTTGTAAAGTTGTTTTTGATTTTATCAACTGCAAAGGGTTGTAAGCCCTTGAAATCTGAATCAGCCGTTAACTTAATTCGTAAAGCTGATATTCCCGCTTGCGCCAAAATATTACTCAATAAAAAGAAAATCTCCGCCCAAATAATCCCAAACAAGCGCAAACTGGCAGGAAATGGCGCAATGACTTGAGCTAATGGTGCAGCTAGATAGAGCTTGCAAAACACTGCACTCATCGAGATCGCGACTATTGCCGCAATCCATCCCGTTACATACCAACCATTGCGATGTTGCTTAACTAAGGTCAAGACCTGACGCTCTGGCTCATTTAGACTCTCACTTGGCTTCGCGACAAACCATAGACTAAACGGAGAGATGGGCTGTTGCCACTGCACCCACGCCGCTAAGGCGATCGCAGGAAATCCCAGCAGAAAAATCTCAAACCACGCAGGAAAGACAGGATCACCCACCGCTAAGCCAGCCATACTTAGCACCAATAACCAAGGCACACCTGCAAGTAAAGCGATATTGCCCCAGATAAAAGGATGATTACCTAGAGAAATATTGCTGGTTTGGTTAGTGGAAGGTGATGGTGTCATATAGTCTTCAGGAATGATGGCGAGATCTTTGAAGGTCATCAGAGTCAAAAGCAACTCTCACAACGAGAATTTTTATCCTAAACCTGTAGTTAAGCGCGTCCAAAAACCTTCATATATTTGGAGAACTTCAGGATCGAGCTTGGTAATGCGATCGCTTCTGGCGGTAATCGCATCTGATGGTTCTAGAGCCTTAATCGCTTTTAGGTCATCAGGAATCATTGTTTTTGCCAATTTATTAGTTGTGCCAAAACTATTCGCATCGCTAATTTTAGCGGCAACTTCAGGACGCATTACATAATTAATCCACTCATGAGCGCCTTCGATATTTGATGCACCTCTGGGGATCGCCATGGTATCTGTCCAAATTGATGTACCGTTATTGGGCAGCACATATTTGATGTTTGGATCTTGTCTTGCCATGCTAATCGCGTCACCTGAAAAAGCCATGCACATCATCAGATCGCCTGAAGCAAGAGGATCGCGCCATGCGTCGGTGGTGAAGTTGGCGATCGCAGGCATCAATTCCTTTAGTTTTTGGAAAGCTTGCTCAATCTTTTCGGTTTCTTTGGTGTTGTAAGAATGACCAAGAATATGTAAAGCCATGCCCATCACTTCGCGCGGATCATTAACAAGGGTAATCCGCAGTTTTTCTTTGTGTTCCCATAGGTAATTCCAATCAAATGGTTCTTCCCCTATCACCGAATTAACCGCCTCGACATTGTAAGCAATCCCTGTTGTCCCCAAACTTACAGGAATACTAAATATTGAGCCGGGATCGTGGGGTAGTTCTAAATAATTGGGTGCGATATTTTTGATATTGGGTAATAACTTTTTATTCAGGGGCGCAAGCAGCTTTAAATCCCGCATCTGCGTCACCATATAATCGCTAGGATAAATGATGCTATAACCCGATCGCCCACCAGAAGCCTCTAGCTTGGCTAGCATAACTTCATTAGAGTCATAGGCATCTCCAACAACTTTAATCCCAGTTTCCTTTGTGAATTCCTCTAAAACCTCTTGGTTGTTAATGTAGGTAGCCCAACCATAGATATAGAGGGTTCGTTTATCCTGAGTCACTGGGCGCTCTACATCCTCTTCACCAGACTCACTTTCTTGGGGACTGTTCTCAAAAATGCCGCAGGCGGCAAGGGTTGAAGCACTAGCGATCGCTGATGCAGCATAGGCTGTTTGTCTAAGAAATTTTCGCCGAGAGATTTGCATAATAGAAAGTTAGGAGGATTTAGGTCGCGACTGTAGTTTTAGGAAGAGCAACACAATCTTCAGGCATCCATGAGACATAAACCTGACTATCAAAGGGAGGAGTCCTTTCGCCTTGGTGATTAGAACGTACTAGCATGACTCTGACAGGCGGTACATTTTCGCTAGCATGTAGATCCACAACAAACTGAGAGTGATCACCTAGATACAAGACATTATTAAGAATACCGCGATAGGTATTGTAAGGCTGATTAGGATATTCGGTAGAAAGCTTGATTTTTTCGGGACGCACACTGACCACGGCTTCGGGAATCGGCAGCCAATGCCTAGGTTTTGCCGCTACGATCGCTAAACCTGTAGATGATCGCAACTCGACAAATGCACCATCCTGCTCGATCACTCGACATTCAAACAAATTTGTTTCACCCACAAAATCGGCGACAAATGCTGAAGAAGGGCGATCGTAAACTTCTGAGGGAGTACCAATTTGCTCAATTCGACCTTGGTTCATGACCGCAATTCGCGAGGAAATTGCCAAAGCTTCACTTTGATCGTGGGTAACCATAATAAAGGAAATACCCAACTCGTACTGTAAGTTTGACAGTTCTACTTGCAGTTCTTTACGGAGTTTAAAATCTAGCGCCGCTAATGGCTCATCTAACAAAATTACTTTGGGACGGTTGACGAGGGCGCGTGCGAGGGCAACCCGTTGCTGCTGACCACCTGATATTTGACTAGGATAGCGATCGCTCATGTGATCGAGTCGTACTTGCTTGAGTGCATCCTTAGCCCTTTGCTGAATTTCTGGCTTAGGCACACCTTTAACTGACAAGCCAAACGCAACATTATCAAAAATAGTCATATGCCCAAAAAGAGCATAGCTTTGGAAAACCGTATTTACAGGTCGCTGATAGGCGGGAATATAGGTCATCGGATTGCCTTGAATCAGCACTTCACCTGCTGATGGCTCTTCAAAGCCTGCAACTAGTCTTAGTAAAGTGGTTTTGCCACAACCTGATGGACCCAAAATGCTAAAAAGCTCACCGCGCTGGACTTGCAGATCGACACCTTGGACAACGGTATTTGTCCCGAACATTTTAAATACTCGCTGTAGCTCCACATCGGGAACTGTACCCGTTGGGGTGGCAAACTGTTTAGCAGTGGTTGACTGAGCCATGTTATGTTCAAACGTCTACTAATGTGTCACTAAGTCTCTCGCATTTTAGCGCGTTGTAGCTGATAAATGAGTTGTAATGTCAGCGCAATTATTACAGAAATTTGTCCAGCGAATGCCAAAATAATATCGGAAAGTTGGATGTTTGACACAACAAACCAAGGATATCCAAAAAATAACCACAACCCAGCGTAGCGATCGGGACTAATCGATAGACTAGCCATAATCAAAATTGGTAGAAAAATTAGCGCAGAAATGATCCCTGTCATCCAAGCTGAAGGGTTGCGCGTTTTCAAAAACAAAACCAACTGGGCGATTAGGGCAAACAAAAACATAGTGAGCGTAAAAGATGCTAATACCACTATGGCTTTATCTCGCTGAGCTGAGTCATTCCAAGTGTTGACCCAAATTAAAATAGGGACTTGCGTAAATACAAGATTGAGGGCGATCGCGATCGGGGTTGGGCTTTTGTCTGACCAAATCAAATCCCGCAAAATATAGCCCAATCCAGTCGGATGCTCATCAGTCGTCGATAAGGCTCCAAACCTTACCCAATCTAAGAGAGATTGTCTGTGTGGGGTTAAAGCGGTAATTGTGAGAAAAAGTAAAAAACAATTGGGAATGTAAATAATCAGTAACAGAATGAACTGAAATTCTCCAGAAAAGCTCTTGTCTGCAAAGCCTGTCTGTACACAAAATCCGAGCATCAAGATCTCTAGATAGGTAGTGGCGACATAGCTTTGAGCTTTACTAACTAAAGTGGCGTTGGGATTGTGAAAGCGGCGTTCTAAGATCCGCCAAACCGCAAAGCTCAAAATTGCTAAGTTGCTAATTGTAAAAATATGCGAAGTCCAAATATTCGATGTAATTGGCAAATACCACCATTCAGCTTGGATTGGGTCGATCCGTCCGCCTACTAAGACTTTGCTAAAGGAACTCCATGTTGTGAAGATATTCCACCACATGAAGGATGGGGCAATCCAGATGAAGGTAATAAATGAAAATAACAACGCACCTGCGGATACCTGTCCGCCAAATTTGGCTTGCCATCCACTCAGTAGAGCAAGCAACAGGGCCGCACTAAATAGCAAAAATGCTGTGGCGATGATCAATATGTAAAAGCTGCATAAAAAGGCGATCGGCACATTTGCGCCGATCGCCGCAGTCAAGTGATAGGGGATCGATAGTCCGATGCTGATATAGGCTAGCAACGGCACACCCATGATCTTGCCCATGAGAATATTGATGCTCGATCGCGGACTAATGCGAATAAAGTTAAGCGTGCCTTTGTAGTCTTCTAAGGAGAGGTCAGCTACGAGGCTGTAAACCCCTGCTAAAAATAAAACAAACGGCTCAGTCCAAGTAATCACTCGAAACTGCTCTAACCACCAATCTTGCCAAGACGCGGCACAGCCAAAACCACGGATTTGGGCAAAACACTCTTCATTAGGTATGCGTTGGCTATAGAACAAAAGTAGCAAGATCTGAAACAGTAAAGATAAGCCGATCGCCACAATCAGATTACGCAATTTCAGCTTGCCCCGAATCTCCCGCAATAGTTGCGGATTCCAGTTGCCAATGCGATCAAGCCAAGATGCAGCTTGTGGGGAATTCGATGGAGAATCATTCATAGGTTTTTCTATGTAGGCGATCGCTAATTACTGATGTTACGTGGAACTCAGATGATGAAACTCTTGCTGCTAGCATAACAGGACAACCACGGGGGGATTGCCCCTACCCCAAAACTTAAGGGTTATCGTAGGGGCTGTGCCCCCGTGCCAGCCCTAGACCTATGCTATGGCAGGAATTCCTTCCACGTAACATCAGTTGAAAACTATTATTCTTGGGAAGGATAACCTAATTTACGGATTTTCTAAACATCTCAATCAAAGGTTTGGTCAACCAATATGAGCCAATCTTCCATTGATGCTGTAGGGTGGGCATTCTCAATAAATATGCTAATCGCCGCATCACATGGGCGGGTAATCCATCAATACTGAACTTGCCAAAAATGGAGGCAGTTGCGCCATCAATCCCTAAACTAATAAACTCTCCGAGGGGAATATAGCTAAAGGGAACCAATGCTTTTTGATTCAGGCTTGCCCAAATGTTCCAAGCACAATATTGAGACTGCTGGAAGGCTACCTGTGCGGTAGCAGGGACAAGGCTAGAATTCGAGTCAAAACAACTTGCTAAGTCACCGATCGCAAATACATCAGGGTAGTCCTTAACTTGTAGGGTTGACTCCGTGGCGATCGCTCCTTGCCGACCATGCTCAAGTGGTAGATTTTGAAGCATTTTCGAGAAGGTGCTACCCACTGTCCACATCACAATGTCAACGGGTAAGATATCACTACCATCGCTGTAGTCAAGGGTAACTTCACCATCATTTACCTGTAAAACTCGCGTATTGAGATCAGTCCAGACACCACGTTGCGAGAGGGCAAGTTCCGCAATTTTACGATTTGCGTCTGTGGAGTTACTTAAAATTTTGTTATTGCGATCAACTAGACGAACGCGACCACGATCTTTAAGGCGATCGGCAATTTTACAGGCGAGTTCTACGCCACTGCTGCCACCACCTGCGATACAGACGCGGATTTTGTCATGATCGGATGCTTCTAATAATTCTAATTTGCTATTAAGGCGATAGAAGTCATTGAGATTGCGGAATGGAATTGCATATTCCGCCGCACCATCGACAAGGTTCATCGGGGTTTCTCCACCGATCGCTAATACAAGGCGATCGTAGGTCAAAACACTAGGCTGACCAATATTAATTTCTACTTGCTTAGTTTCAAGATCAATACTAGTAACTAAACCCTGCACAAATTGAATACCAGTATCGGCAAGTAATTCGGTAAATGTTGGGGCAACCTCCCATTCCTGCATTTCGCCTGTGACTAGCTCATAGAGAAATGGCGTAAATAAGAAGCGATCGCTTTTATCGATCAGGATAATTTCAGGCATGACCGCCCAAGGTAAGCGAGATAGATTAAGCGCAGTATACAAACCGCCAAAACCACCACCAAGAATACAAATTCGTGTCATGTGAAAATCCAATTTGTTTTTTCCATCTTATCTCAAAGGTTAGAAAAGGGGCGCGACGCGCCCATTTTCTAACCTTACATAGCAATCCTGTCGTGAGAGTGCGCCCCGAAGGGGCGCACTCTCACGCTATAGCATATTAACTTTTGGTTAACTCTAGGTTATCTATTTTCACTTGTATCCACATACTGGCATCCGATAAAGTAAAAGTTGTTACAATTTTTAAGTCTGGGGGTTGTGTGGTCAAATCTGTTTTATTGGCTCAGCTATCAGAAGAGCAATCTCTGATGTGGCACAATGCCCTATCCTCTCACCAACTGGAAGTATGGGCTGCACCTGAAGCCGAAGACTTACTTAAATTGCTTGATCAAAAGCGGCAGACAAAACAGGGTTTACCGCAACTGATTATTTCTGATATTGGCATTCGCTATGGGGGTGGGACTTCTTTACTTGCTACTGAGCTTTGCAAATGGTGCGCCGATCATGCACCTGAATTAAAAGTTTTATTGGTTAATCCTCGCCAATCCCAAATCAAAGAAGTGGAAAAACGTTGGGCAATTCGTCGTGGTGCGATCGATTTATTGCCAAAGATATCTCTAGAAAACTTAAATTCTGCTTTTAAGGTGGCTGCTCAAGCATTAGCGATCGAGATTAAACCCGAAGCATTAACCTCTGCAATTAGCAATCTTAAGTTGCAACAGTATCAACCCGATCGCGGCGCGGTTAAGGGTAAGAATATTCGACAAACAGCAACCCAAGAGTTAGCCCGTAAGATGGCGATGATTCCACTGATGGTGATGGCAAGTGAACCAGAGATGGAATCAGTTAGTAGTATTGATAGTAATTCATCACAAGGGCTAAAGCGTCAATTGGCTCTTGACTCGACCATCTCCGAGTTGAATTTGTACAGTACCAAGGTTGATTTGTCTAAAACAGGGGATTTTACAAGTCAACTTTTTAAAAGTGATCCTCTACTACCTGCACTCATTGTTTACGATCGTGAGCAGTATGTGGGCATGTTGTCTCGCCGCCGATTTTTAGAATGTTTGAGTCGTCCCTATGCCCTCGAACTATTTACCAAAAGACCATTGAGAGTCCTCTACGAGCAAATCCCCCCTGAAGTTCTGAAATTGCATGGTAATACTTCGATAGTGATGGCTGCTCAGATGGCGTTAGGGAGATCTAGCGATGAAATTTATGAACCAGTGATTGTCCATCTAGATACTGATACTTATGCGGTACTTGATGTCCATGATTTGTTGCTAGAGCAGTCCCATATTCATGAATTAGCCACCAAATTGTTGCGTGAGCAAACCCAAACAACAATGTTCCAAACTGAGAAGATGGCAAGTTTGGGGCAAATTGTGGCTGAGGTGTCCCACGACATTCGCAATCCTGTATCAGCAATTTATGGAAACACTGAATGCCTCTTAACTTACATCGAAGGGGTAATGCAAATTTTAAGAGCCTATGAAAAGGAATATGGAATTTCGTCAACAGTAATTAGTGAAACCCTTGAGGCTGTTGATTGGGATTTTGTGCGTTCTGACTTACCGCAGGTGGTGAAGAGTATCCAATCTGGGTCAAAGTATTTGCGGCGACTGGTTGACACTTTGCAATCTTTATCGCATATGGAGGATCATGCTAATCCTGAGGCTATTAGTTTGATTGACTGTGTGGAAAGCAGTTTGACAATTCTTAGTGGCAGGATTAGGAATGTTCAGATTATCAAAAATTTCATCGATCTTCCCAAAATCAATGGATATAGCGATCGCCTAATTCAGGTGTTTATGAATCTGATTAGTAATTCTCTTGATGCATTGGTTGATTTAAGGGCTCATCCTGATTTGATCAGGCAACGTGATCATCTTCTTGTCAAAGAAGAGAGTAGCGGTAATGTCCAGACAGAAATTACATGGCAGCCGTTGGTGATGATCACATCAGCGATCGCGGAAATTGATAATCGTAATTGGATATCGATTAAAGTTGCGGATAATGGGATGGGAATTCCCAAGGAAATCCAAGATCGCATTTTTGATAATTTCTTTACTACCAAGGGTCAAGGGCATGGCACTGGGTTGGGTTTAGCAATTTGCCATCAAATTATTACGCAGCAGCACAATGGCAAAATTGTTTTGCGATCGCCTTATCTCAATAATCAAGGTGATGTCACGATTGGTACTGAGTTTGAAGTGTTGTTACCAATTAAGTTCTAAAACCTAGAAAGCTGTCCCGCCCGCCTATCGGGCGGGACAGCTTTCTAGGTTTTAGGTTTTAATTAAGCGTGAGTTCGATATAGCCATTTGCGGCGTGCTTCGCACGCCGCAAATGGCGGACAATGGTAAGAATCGCTAAGCGATTCTTACCATTGTCCGCTTTCGTCGAACTGTCGTTAATTAACGTCAGTTATAGTTTGAAATTAACCCAAGCCGAGGTTAGATAACAAAACAATATTTGTCAACTTAAACTCCTGCGGTTGAGCATCACCATCGGTACTGACAGTGCGAGAAGTCATGATGAAATAATTCCCAAAGTCCGCGTATTCATCATGATGATGTTGCATAGGACTAATGGAATCTGGATCATTAGGCTTGGAGTAAAAGGAATTGTAATCCATTGGCAAATAGCCTTTTCCAGTGTCAAAAGTAGAAAGCACATTAATCGTAACCACGGTTCCATGAATATGGCGATGCACCATAGTTACAATCTTGTCTTTGACCTTATAGCGATCGCCTGCGGATGCACCACCAACCAAAATCAAAACTTCACCTGATTCATCACTATCACCATAGCTAAACTCATTCTTGCCATGGACATTCTCAAAACTACGATGAACTCGGTGGATTACAATCTCTTGCATCTGCCCATAGATTGCTTTCTCAGCTTCGCTGCTGTTAGCGTTAGCAACGCTAACTTTGAGTTCTGGAGAAATAGTGACATCCGCTTGATGCACAAGTCCATTTTGGGTAAGTTGTGCTGTTGCTGTAAAACCTGTGAAGTTCGCATCCCAAGTGTAGCGATTCTCATAGGCGGTTTGAAATAGAAACGCGGCATTAATTCGTTCGGCTGTAATTGTCATAGTAAACTCTAGTATTAATTTATTGCATTAGTGTTTAAGTCGATTTTGCCAAGATAATAGTTAGACCCTACTGTTTGCAGGAAGTTTCTGAAATCATTTCTACACTTATTGACATTATTTACCAATTATAAGAAACTAGCAGAAACAGTAAATTATTGCAAATAAATCTCAGTAACCTTTAAAAATCTTACCAATACTAATTGATCCCATTTTCTAAAATGTCTAAATTGTTCGATACCTTGTTAGCAGGCGGGATTACGATTATCCCGCTCATGATTTGCTCTTTTTTGGTCATTACTTTGGCGATTGAGCGATCGCTATTTTGGAGAAGCGTCAAAAAGCACCAGCGACGCATTGCTAGTCAAGCCTTGCTTATTTATCAAGAAAGCCCTAACCAAGCAGAAGATTTTCTGCGTCAGCATAACGAATTAGCGATCGCCCGCATTTATTTAGAGGCCATATCGATCCCCGAATCTACACCCGTCGAATTTGCCCTAGCCCTTGATGCCAAAACTCAGTCAGAAGTCCCTAGTCTCAAACGATTCAACAATGTTTTTGAAATTATTGTAGGACTAGCTCCTCTATTGGGATTGCTTGGTACTGTGACAGGATTAATCGCCTCCTTTGGCTCACTTACCCTTGGTGATGTTGGTGGTTCTAAGTCCCTTAATGTTACAGGTGGTATTAGTGAAGCGCTTATTTCTACTGCGGTTGGTTTGATAGTGGCGGTAATGGCTTTGATTGCTGCAAGTATATTTCGCTCACTCTATGCCCAACAGGTTGCCTATTTAGATGAATGTTGCTCTCAATTGGAATTACAACACCTGCGATCGCATCGCCAACAGACTCATCAACAGGTAAAAGCTCATGTCTAGAAGACTCCGCCGCCGCCATGAGAACGAGCTAGCTAACCAACCCATTGAGATCAAAAATATTTTGCCTCTCATGGATGTGATTTTTGCCTTGCTAACCTTTTTTGTGATCTCTACTTTATTTCTCAATCGTACTGAGGGATTACCCGTCAGTCTCCCCAAAGCTCAGTCAGGAACAATCCAAAAAAATCCTGCTCGCGCCACGATTAGCATTAATGAAAAGACAGAAGTATTTCTCAATAAGCAAAAAATTGGTCTTAATGAAGTTGGCGATCGCGTCAAACAATTATTAGAACCAGACCAAGAACTGATCGTTATTCTCAATGCTGATCGCGTTGTCCATCATGGTGATGTGGTGCAAGTCATGGATCAACTCCGCCAAATCCCCCGAGTCAAAATGGCGATCGCCACTAAAAACAATTAAAGATTACAGACAAATTAGGAGATCGATCTATGCATGAACCTATACTTGTTAACGCTCTAACAAAAAAAGAGAACAAAGCTTTAACTTCCCTACTATTCATTGGATTGGTCGGCTCTACCTGTGTTCATGCAGCAGTTATGATCGCACCAGTACCTACACTATGGAAAACAGCTAGCAAAGATTCAGATGACATCATCGAAATTGTGGTTGAAGCAACCCAATCCACTGAAGACAAGGTTCCCGAAATTGCCAAAGAACTAGAACCAATCCCGCCCGTAAATGAAGAAATTCCCCAGATTGAAGCTGCTCCCGTAGCGATCGCCCTTGCGCCTGAGACGATCGCACCCGTAAAAGAAGGTAAAGATGCTGCAGCTTCTGATGATTTAAAGCCATTAACAACCCAAAACACCAGTGATGTTAAAGTGCCACAGGGAGGCGGTCCAATTATTGCCAATAATGGAATTGGTTCTGGTTTTGGCAATAGCAAAATCCCGACAGGATTTATTCTTGGAGGTAAAAAGAATGGTAATCCCGATGGCAAGAAAAATGGTGTCATTGACGGAGTAACGAATGGCAAACCCGATAGTAAAGGTACTCAAACTAGTGCTTTGCCTCCCGCCCCCTCCGTAGAAGCTAAAGCGGTAAAACTTGAATGCCTCAGTTGCCCTAAACCTCAGTATCGTGGCAAAGAAGGCACTCCCAGAGTTACCTATGACATTACCCCCGATGGTAGGGTTATTAATGTGCGACTGCGCCAGTCGAGCGGCGATGAGCAAACCGATCGCGAAACCCTCGAAGCAATGAGCAAATGGCAATTTAATCCGCAAACTGTGCCTGAGGGTGGTCGAGCTAATGTGAGAGTGCGGATCACCTTTGAAGAAGAAGGTTCTAAATTTCAACGCCAGAACGAGGAGCGTCGTCGTCAGGAATCTGAGCGATTAGCAGCGCAAGAGGCTGAGCAAAGAAGATTAGCAGCAGAGCGTCGTCAAAGGGAAGCAGAAAGCCTTAAACCAACGGCTGTGACTATTCCCGTTAATCCCGAGCCTGTGCGATCGCCAGAGTCGCAGATAAATTCACCCGAACCTGTTACAACTCCAGTGCAGCCAATTATCAATTCGCCAGCCCCAACTGTTACCGAACCAGTCGTACAGCAACTTATCGAACCAGTGGTGGATAATCCTTCTCCCATTGCACCATCATCTCCTTCTATCGAGGCTACACCTACTCCAGATAAAACTCCATCATCTCCATAGTGAGCGACTCATACCAAAACACAAAATGGCTATGCCATTTTGTGTTTTGGTATGAGTCGCTGGGTTTGGTTTTTAATGGCAATTTTCATAACAGGTTTAGAGGTAATGTGACCACGATCTCCGTAAATTCACCTGATTTACTGGCGATCGCTATGGAGCCATGATGTTGTTTAACGAGAATGTCATGGGTTAGCGAAAGTCCTAAACCCGTTCCCGAACCAGGAGGTTTAGTTGTAAAGAAAGGATCAAGAATTTTTGATTTTATTTGTGGTTCAATCCCACATCCATTGTCATGAATCCGAATCTCGACATGATTATCAACTAACTTTGTGGAGATTCTTAAGGTTGGGGTATATCCTTCATCATACTGATGGTTATCACTAGCTAGCTCAGAATGTTTAAAATGAAGCGCATCATAGGCATTATCGATCAAGTTAATAAAAGCCCGCATTAAATTACTAGCGATCGCCTCGATCTTGCCGACATCTAAAGCATAGTCTGTACAAATTTTGATTTGGAAGTTGCTATCTTGCATCTGCCTATTGTAGCAAGACAATTTCACGGCTTCCTTCAATAAGTCATTAACTAATATAAGTTGAACCTTGGGACGCTCATTGTCAGTATGTGCATGTTGCATCATGCTAGTGATGATTGCGTCTGCTCTCATACTATGACGACAAATCGTAGTAGCATTTTCTTGCAAATCTGCAATTAATGTTTGGACATGTTGAGCTTTAGCAAACTCAATAGAATGGATTGTGGGTTGGAGAATTTCAAATAAGTCCTGAGCCAGTCCGATCGATCCTTCAGCATAGTTTTTGACAAAGTTGAGAGGGTTTCGCAATTCATGGGCGACTCCAGCCGTGAGCGTACCTAAAGATGCTAATTTTTCTTGGGCGATAACTCGTTCTTGGGCTTCTCTTAAAGCCGCAGTTCTTTCTTCTACACGATTTTCTAGGGTTAACGAATATTCTGCAAGTTGTTGATTAGCCTTTTCTAGATCGACCGTGCGTTGCCAAACCTGATGTTCTAAATTTTTGGTTAAGCGGCGTAGTTGCAAATGGGTTTTGATGCGTGCTAAGACTTCGACTTCTTGAAAAGGTTTAGTCACATAATCAACGGCTCCCAACTCAAATCCTTTCGTTTTGCTTTCCATATCAGATAGAGATGTCATAAAGATAATCGGAATCTCTTTGAAGCTTTCCATCGATTTCAAACGTTGACATACTTCAAACCCATTCATGATGGGCATTCTCACGTCTAATAAAATTAGATCTGGTACTGACCATTGCAACTGTTTAAACATCCTTTCGCCGCTAGTAGCGATCGCCACTTCAAACCCCGCATCAATCAAAGCATCGGAAATAACATCTAAATTAATAGGTGTATCATCGACAATCAAAATTAATTCAGGGTTAGCGGAAGACATAGGTAAAAATTTTATTGTGTATAGATATGTTTTTCTAGATGTTTTTCTAGGTATTGTTCTAAGGCTTCCATTTGAAATGTTTTGGCAAATTTCATTGTATTTTGAATAAAGGGCTGATAGCCTATATGTTTTTCCTCAATCCTAGTCGCCTCCTCAATAAATGTTTTCATTAACCCTCGCTGAACTAAATTTAATAGTCTTTGAAGCTTAGTGGTGCAGAAAAGTCTGAGAAAGGTTGCTAGGCATAGAGTCTCAAAATGAGACAAGAGGGATAAAAGGGACAAGAGATGAGATACTCAAGTTCCTCAACAAAAGATCTTATCCATGCCCCAC